>JAHISH010000021.1 GCA_018818365.1 Candidatus Omnitrophota bacterium
CCAAGGAATGCGCGTCGAAATGTACCCTGAGACTCCGAAATTGAAGAAGCAGTTTGGGCTGGCTGAAAAGATGGGCGCGAAGGTGGTCGCATTGATCGGGCCCGACGAGCTCGTCAACAAGGAGGTTCGGTTGAAAAACCTCCATACCTCTGAACAAATCTGCTGCGCCGAACCGGACGCCATTTTACATACACGTCGCTGGGTTGAGGCTTTGTCCCTTTCCCAGAAGGCCGAATCGAGCTAAGACATGAGAGCGCAGATGCTGTTGTTGTCGGCGAGGGCAGTGGCAAACGCGGACCCGTCGGATCGTCGCATCAGCGAGCAAAAAAGAGCACGAACATGGCGGAATTCGAAATGGGCGATTTGGCTGTGAAGAGCCGCACGCCAGATTGGCTGAAAGGTGACATGCTCGTTTCGGTCCCACCCAAATTGCCAAACAATCCCCGAATGCCTGCCGACTTTGGGACACCCGCACTGGGCCTCTTGATGCAGCTTGGCGGCGGCCTTTTCATCTGCATTGGCGTGTTCGCGGTTTTCTTCAGTTTGTTGGGATTCGCCCAAATGAGTGGCGACATTCTTTGGGTACTTCTCTTGGTCGTCATGGCCATCGTGCGGTCGGGAGCCCATTTTGGCGCGGGAACTCGTTTGTCTCAGGGCCGCTGGGATGGTCGCATCAAGACGCTTTTTTATGTTCGGTTTGCCTTTGTCCAGACAGCCGCCACGGTCGTCATCATCATCATCACATCGGGAATGCCCTCCTTGCTGGTCTTTTTGTGCGTTTTGGTGTTGTTTCTCAGCTGGCCAGTGGCCGTTCTTATTCTCATGTCCCGGCGGGATGTTACGGAGATGTACCGCAACGTGGCGGAAGGAATGGAGTCGGTCTCGTCCCGCAACTACGGGATTCAAGGTGCTGCTGCCTTGATGTTGGCCTTCGGCATCATTGGAGCGGGTTTTTCGCTGCTGTGTCTTTATCTTTTTCTGGCGGTCGGCAACCAACGGTCGTTGGCAGGCATTCTGTTCGTGGTCGCCGCAATCACCCTGACCGTTCGCTCCATCATGCATGTTTTTGCCGGTTTTGGCTCTCTTGGATCGGTGGGTTCAATTGGTTTTCACAACCATGTGCGACGATATCACCTAGCCGGTCTTATCTCGGTCTTTGCCACATGTCTGGCCGTCGTTTTTGACGGATTCAATGTTTCGACGATCCCCATGTTGCTCGTTATTGCCGGGATGTTGATGATTTGGCCGCTGGTGATGAACAACTTCGCCGCCCATGTGACGCTCAAAGTTGCTCTCGAGGATGATCAGACACTGGACCGGCCGTCAACGTTACCGCTTGCTAGAGATGGCGGGTTGACGGCCCTTGGCTTTTTGCTCGTCTTCTTTGGAGGTCTTCGTTTGGTCGAATGGTTGAGTCGGTTGGTTCAGAGCCGCACATTCGAGTTTGGTGACGTCATGTTTGCGGGCACTGGCCTTCCAACGTGGGTCCTCCCCCTCGAGTCGGCTGTTTTGCTGTGGGCGGGTTTTGAGCTGGCCTTGATGACCGTACGATTCAAGCTTGCTGGCAACATTTACGGAGCTATTGGGACGGGATTGGGAATTTGGGCCGGGTTCGGGATTTTCAAAATGGCGGCCTCTGCCATGATGGGATAATCGCCTGGCGCCGCTGAATCGGAGCCTCACTCCAGGTTCGATAGACAGGTTGGTCTGAGAAAATACCCAAACGGGGAAGCTGCGTCTCATCAATCAGGACCGCATGTAAACTATCGTGTGTTCCCGCCTCTATCCGGCTCATCTCATAGACCTCCTGACGCATGAGCATCTGGCTGTTCACCCACAAGAATATTTTATAGATCGCCGAGAAAATAATGAGAACGCAGGCAACGGCAACACAGAGTTCTAATGAAACTTGCGCTTTTTTACCAGGAAGTCGATGCACGTTTTTCTTCATTTTGTCCTGAGGTGGTCTCTATAGTCATCTCATTGATCGTGTTAGGGCTTATCCCCGGCTGTGCCGTATCATGATAGATAACAGAACGACTAGTCCTTTCATGCCAACGCAGGGTATCGACGGTACGGATACCCTCACTATCCTCTGTTTTCTCCAGGCGGTTATCCATAAAGATCTCGCGGCTGTTCTGCGGCTGCAAGCCCATTGACTGAGCAGTGCCGTCAAACATCGCATCTATCACCGGGAACTGCCACTCTCCATCTTGAAGGACGCCCCCTTCGCAATACCACGGGATCTTTATTGTCTTGCCGCACGTCCGGATACAATCGCGCTTCTTATCATCATCTTTGATATCCTCACAATGCATCTCTTCGCATTTATCGCGGTCGAAAATGTCCTGGCAGGTTAGACGCGCATTATCATAGGGAACGATCTGGCCTGCATTGGGGTCCATAAAACGGACCAGGCTAGCCGCGCCTCGTATACAATCAGGCACTCCTGAATAGTAATCAATGACTGTCTCGACACAGGTATAGGCAACCGAAAAGACATCGTTACGTTCTTCCAATTGCTTCCAGCCATCCCTCTGCCGACAGACTGTGGTAGAACCTTCTTCAAGACGCTTACATCCCTCAATATACCCAAAGAGCTGATTGTACCGGTCAATCATATTCGCATCGATCTCAGTCTGGTAATGCCAGGCAGAAGTCGAGAAACTCATCTCCCTGCCGTTTATATCAATAATAAGCTGGGGATATTCATTCGGAGTATCGGCGGAAATGCTCTCTTGATCTAATTCATAAGTTGCTTTGATGCTGGGGACATATGCCTGTAAGGCGCTCATCTGGCCAACTCCCCAGGGGCTGGAAGGGTCAGGGATATGCTCATCTCGGATAACCATATAATCAACTGAGGTAGGATGTCCTTCGCCGCGCGACCACCGTGCCTGCGCCATTGCCTTGCGAAAGGTCTCTTGGTCAAGTTGCTGCTGGTAATTAAAACGTAACCCGTACTGAAGCAATACTCCCAGAAGCATTAAGAGTATCGAGCCGAATATTGATAGTTCCAATAATGCCTGGCCTTCTTCTCGAAATCTCTCCTGGCGCATAGTGATCTTTTATAATTGGCTCTCTGCTTAAGGTAATGCTCCAATGTGCTCGCTGCTATTCTGCGTGCTGCGGGAAGATACCAGGATTGATTCCTGCTTGGTCCCGTAGGTATCTTTTTTGGTCCTATTATCATTATTCATATCTTTTCCCACATCCTCTTCAGTCACGATAGAGGTATTAAAATACGAGAAGCTGGAGTAGGAAGAAGACGAGGTCCCCGTAGTGGCACGAGGCTCATATTGCTGCCCTATTTCATCCGCCACAGAACGAAGCCTGCCTTGGATGGAACGGCGTAAATATCCCTGCATGGCAATAAGTGCCGCCACAATACAGGTAATCGCCAACGCGTATTCAAAGGAAGACTGTGCGTATATACTTCTGGTATTAATCCTCCGGCCACATGGTCCCTTTAAAAAGGACTCCTTCTTGCGTCGTAGTCTCATCCTCGTCGTAGGTTACTCCCCCTCTCTGATGAATCGTCGCGGCCTTCGTCCCAAAGGTCGTGGCACTGACGTTGCTGCCTTCCCGCGGCTTCATTTCATAGCGATAATCATACTCAACCCCGCCTTTACGCTGGTCCCCTAACTGGTCCGATGCAAACTTCACCACTGACTGGATATTGCGGCGAAAATATACCTGCATCGCAGCCAATGCGGCGCTGATAAGCCCTAATACGATCGCATACTCCATCATGCTCTGTGCAAGCCCACTTTTCTTTCTAATCATCGGCATACAGTACGGTATCGATTCCCTGCCTCCCCCACGAAATACTCTCGGAATCTACCGAGGATTCCGGAAAGCCGCCTACTACCGTAGTCGTCGTGTTCGTCGTATAATTCGACGTCTGGTAATACGGATCATACTGCCTGCCCAGGCCCGCAGAATCAGGAAGCCCCTGGCGAATCTGGGTGATCGCAAAGTCCGCGCCGCTTTTGTAGCGGGCTTGGAGGTTACGCCTGACATAGAGCGACATCGCAATTATCGCTCCTATAATCACCGTAAAATACAGCGCAAATTCAGCCAAACTCTGCCCTCGACGCAGGAGTACCCGTTTTCCTCTCTTGCTAAAATGCAGACTCACTCCACGTTTCATTTTGACTACGGGTAATAGTCTCTCCCTCCTCAATCTCAGAAGTAATCTCGCCTGTAACACTGCGAGTTTCAGAACTTTTCGTTTCTCCAGAACTTGTGGTCGACCAAGAACTATTGTAGGACGTCGGTTCGAATTGGCTGCCGATCTGATCCGCAGAATCCTTCAGTTTACCCTGCACCCCTCTTTTCAGATACACATTCAGCGCTAAGAGTGCGGCAATGACCACCGCGATAACAATAGAATACTCTAATGTAGACTGACCTCTTTTTTTAAGAAACATCTTCCTTCACCTCCTTATCACAAGCCGCGTCAATATTCTCTCCTTAAGAAAAGCGGATCCCTCTATTCTTCTTCCGCATCCTTATAGCTCTTGGTCGTCGACTGACCCGTACGCGTAGAGGTTGCATCACCAAGTGAACTGGCTCCTCCAGCTTCACTCGAATAACCGGAACTGGTTCCTTCACTACTGGTGGTCGTAAAAGTCGATGCCCCTTGATAGTAGGGCTCATATTGCGTATCGGTGCCGAAAAGGTCTGTAGTCACGCCTTTGGTATCATCCTCCGCTGCCTGCGTTAAAACCGCATCCGCGACATTATCCACCCCGCCCTTGATACGCGCCTGCATTCCTCTTTTTAAATAGAGCTGCATAGCGGCAAACGCGCCGATAACAATCGCAATCATTAATGCGTATTCCATAGTATTTTGGGCTCTTTTATCCCTTAGCACGCGTAACATCATCTTCACCCCCTTTCGCAAATCATTCAATCTCACTGGTTCTAAAAGTTTCCGCCGCAGTAGTTATCTTATCTGCAGAAGAATCCATGACTGTTTCTACCGCCGGCTTAAGCTTTGCATAGGCAAAGATAAGGATTGCCGCCACGATAGCGGCAAATACGGTAATGTATTCCAATGTCCCCTGCCCTTTTCTCCTTATACGCATAACTCACCTCCTCTCTATCTTAACGAGTAACTCTATCCTTTGCGGAAGTCGCACCTGACTCTTCCCCCATCTCTCCGGGATCAATGTCATCATGCGCATCTATTGGTTCTTCCTCTATATCAACCTCCACTGCCTTGGCATTCGTCTGCTCTTCTATCACCTTAATATTTGCCTGCACCGCGCGCTGGACATAGATGCTCATCGCGCTCAATGCCGCGGATACGACGGCAAGAATCAACGCGTACTCCAAGATACTCTGCGCCCTTCGGCATGCCCGTCTCATTCTACCCCTCATTGCGCCTTTAGTTTCCTTGCTACCTCCTGAAAGAAAGCCTCTGGGCCGCTCTGAAAACCACTATCTCCCCCCACCCGCATCGTATGCAGTATAAGCAGAGTAACAACGGCAATAAGCGCAAAGATGATAAAATACTCTACGGTAACCTGAGCTCTTTGTTCCTTGCGCATCATTCCCGCCTAACCACTAAAAAACCGCGTTACTGCACAAAGCCCTCTTGGCTTGTGCAAATAACCCGGCAAAAGCGCATGTTCTCGGACCTACCGAGCCACGCTTACTGTCTGCACCAAGCATACTCCGTGGCCTTACGTTCCCATATTCTTGCCTACCAAGTATTTGGTATGGCTTAATTCCACCCGAATCAATAGTGCAATAAAAATATATCATTCTCTTCTCTTGGTGTCAAGGTCAAGCGCCCCACAAAAGAAAGCGCTTTCTTTCCTTCCGATACCGCCTTTACTTATAAGACACAGAGAGCCGTCTGTGCTCAGTACGCAAAAATTTGCTTTCTTTTATCCTTCGCAACGCATATCTTAAATCATCGCCATAGGCAAATCCTTCGGGCAGAGAAAATTCAGCAATACTATCCTCCTTGTGGTTGGTGATCGTCACATCGAGCTGATAAAACTTTCTCTGCATGGAGGGAAAATCCTCTTCTGCGTAGGAGGCCGGGAAAAAGAACTGGCGCACCCAATAATCCAAAAGACGAAGATAAAAAGAAAATATATGGGTACTATCAGAAACGTTCCCCTCGTTTACTAACGCAAGGGCGGCAGGAGCTTTCAGACGGTACGGCGTCTCCCTATCCTCAAAAGCCTCCTGAGGAAAAGGCCAATGCGAAAAATAGAACTCGGCAAGTTCTTCAAGCGAAGCCTCTTCCCGGGTGAAATTGCTCAAAATCACCAACTTTGTTTTTTCACTGTCTGCTTCCTTTACGGCACATCCGGCAAGTATGACTTCTTCTTGCGACTGAGGATTAACAAAGATAATATCCGCCTCTGCGATATAGATCGACTTCTTGGCGGACGTAAGCGCATAAGGCCTAAATTCTACACCAAGCCTTACTTTGCGGAAGCGGCGGTATTGCCATGGCCAGAGAGAAAAGATGAAATATTCTTTTTGTGCAGGCAACGGTTCATGGAAACACACCTCCTTCTCATCGCTACTAAACCCTCTCAGAGAAGCAATCTCGTTTTCCCCTTGTAGGGCATTGAGAAAATCGAAGAACACCGTCGGAGGGAAATCTTTGCCCGGGGCGCCTGAAAGCACGATTGGAGAACCCCTCTCTTGCGTCCGAGAAGAAAAGAATTCTTTCATGGTCTGCAGGGGGGCAACGAAGGAAGAAGGGACTTCCTGTTTCGTCCAGACAGTATGGAATTGCGCATCGAAGGAGAAACTTCCTCCTTTTTTAAAGCCCATAGTAATCCCGCGGACCGCGGGGATGTATGGCGCGATCGCAAAAAGCAGGTCTTGGGAAAGAGCCGTTTCTCTTAAAAGGGATTCCTGAAATCCTTGAATCTCTCGAGCAGAAATACGCTTTCCGATAAGCGGCCACAACTCCGAATCATCGCGATAGGGGCCTCCCGGGGCATCACGGAAAAAGGAAGAATATATTAACGCCTCGGTTAACTGAAAACAATCCTGCCCTGCATAGAGGCCTTTTTCCTCAATGACCCTCGAGAGATGTTGAATACCTCCGATAAGCGAATCTGCTATCTTCAATAAAACTACACCACATGTGAGGAAAGGAAGTGGTAATTCTTTTTGCACGGGCTCAGGCACTGGCGTAGAAGGCTTTTGTTCGACGGCTGGAATTTCTTGAATAAAAATAGGACTTTCTTCAACGATATCTTCAGCCGGCAAAAGAAATGGAGGCGCGGGGGTTTCTTCTTCTATAGGAGAAGCGGTTTCTTGCGAGGATCTTTCAATAGAAGGCGGGGATAATAATAAAGGTTGCGGCAAGATTTTTTCAGGAGTATTAGTCGCCTGAGGTCTTGAAGAATTTTGCGTTTCCTTAGGTTTTCTTCCTACCGACATACTTAGCCCGGCCTTCTTAATAATTACACTAATGCTAGATTTAGAGATCTGGAGGTGGCGTTCTTTATGAATAAGATTCGCTATTTTACGGCAGCTTAAGGCAGGATATTTCTTCCTTATCTCGATAATATAATTCTCAATTTCAGGATTTATCTTATAGATAATTCCCATCAGAGGTTAAGTTCTCCTTCTGGACATTTATTATAAAGATTTTTACTGAAATTGCAAGGAAATAAAATAAGATTGGACATTTATCGGAAGCTATTTCTCAATGGTGAGAATATCGTGAAGCTCCGTACACGTAGAAGCAATCGTTCCCGGAGGTAATTCTATGGCATAGGCAGCAGAAAAATAAATACCGGTCATACGGAAAGGCCGCAAGCACGATATGGTCTTGACCACTCTGTCTGCGTGATCGACAAAGATGACATCAATGGGGAAACGCATAAAGAACGTGTGTACAGAATTACAGGGCCGAAGGATCAGGGCCTGATTTTCGTAAATGGCCTCTTCTCCGAGTAATCCTTTAAGGCGCGCCGATAGTGATCGGGCAATTCGTGCGTGATGGGCAATAGAGGTATTCCGGGTAGCATTACGTATCGACATCCGCAGAGGGAGGCTGCGAACGACTCGCAGGAGGACGTATCTTGGGCGTTTCAGAGACCGGTTTGAATATAGATTCTGGCAGTTTTAGCCCGTGGATCTTTATTTCATCCATAAAAGTAGGAATATTTCCTTTCGGCTGGAAACAACCGAGCACATTACCTTCGGCATCAAGACCGGTCTGTTTAAAGGTAAAGATATCCTGCAGTTCTATATGTAAATCATCTTTCATACCGGTAAGCTCGCTTATCTGTACGATCTTCCTTGTCCCGTCGGGAAGACGGGCGGAGTGAACGATCAAATCTATCGCCGAAGAGATCATCTCCCTGATGGCGCGGATAGGAAGATCGACCCCGGACATCAATATCATCGAATCAAGCCTGGCCAAGACATCCTGCGTAGAGTTGGCATGAATGGTAGTCATGGAACCATCGTGCCCTGTATTCATTGCCTGAAGCATATCCAATGTCTCAAGTCCGCGACATTCTCCGATAATAATCCTATCCGGACGCATCCTCAAAGTATTCCTGAAAAGGTCGCGGATAGTCACCGCACCCTTGCCTTCGATAGTCGGAGGTTTGGATTCCAGGCGTATCCAATGACGTTGGTGAAGTCTGAGTTCCGCCGCGTCTTCGATAGTCAGAATCCTCTCTCCTTCGTGAATAAATGCGGAGAGGATATTCAAAAAAGTAGTCTTTCCGCTGCCGGTCCCACCAGAAACAATGATATTCTTACGGCATAAGACGCTTGCTTTAATGAAATCTGCCATCTCTCGGCTAAGACTGTTAAAAGTAATAATCTCTTCGGCGGTAAAGACCTCGTGGCGGAATTTTCTTATGGTCACTGCCGGGCCGGAAAGAGCAAGCGGCGGGATAATGGCGTTGACGCGTGAACCGTCGGGAAGACGGGCATCCACCATGGGGACCGCTTCATCAATGCGCCGACCGATAGGGGCAATAATACGCTCGATGACTATCTTAACCTGGTCATTGGAGGTAAACCGCTTATCAGTAAGCAGGATTTTTCCTTTGCGCTCGATGTAAACCTGATTCTTATTGTTCACCATGATGTCGGTTATCGAATCATCCTCAAGCAAATCTTCTAGGCAACCGTACCCCAGGGCCTCGTCAAGAATTTCCTTTACAAGCTGGTTGCGTATTTCCTGAGAAGGGATAAAATTCCCTGATTCTTCGGCGAGAAAATTAGAGACCATCCCCTGGGCCTTCTCACGCAAATCTTGGGTTTTTTTCGTGTCAGTGAAGGTCTGTGCATCAAGGCGTTTCAAATTAAGCTCCGAGATAAGCCGCTGGTGGATACGTTGTTTCAAAAACGTTACTCGATCAAATTCCTCTTTTTGTTCCGTGGCAGCCTTGGGTGGCTCCTGAGCCAATCCCCGCTCCTTCCAGAATTCACCGGCATCTTCGGAGACCGCCCCTTTAAGCGCAAGATGTTCCAAAGGCTGGCGTTCAATATAAAGGTTTGCGTCAGTGACAAGCTGCTGGGAAAAGTTTTTAATCGCCAACGCCAGTTTTGATTTGGGGTTATCCAAGACCGCCGGAATAAGCCGGTTTACGGAATCTCCTGCGGCTCTACCGTCGGAAGGAATGCGGGTAACGATTTCAACGGGAAGACTTACTTTTACTTCCTGCCAACTTAAACTGGAAGCTGCCTCCGCACGATTCAATACCACCTTGACCATGGGTAAAGGAAAGAATAACGACTGGAGAACTCCTAATGTCCATTGCACCTGGAAGACCGAATTCACATCCGGGGTCATCACCAGAAGAATAAGACTAGCCTGGTTTAAGACCTCCAAGACATAGTTATTAAAGTTCCCCCCGGCATCAATGATAATAAAATCATACTGTTTGTCTATTGCCGCCAGGACCTGCCGGATGGCATCGGCTTTCAGCACAATAGATTGCTGCGCCTGTAATACCGCAGGGATAAAATCAATCTTTAAGTCGCTCTGAGTAGAAAAGAATTCATTTTTCTGAAAGGGGCTCCCAGGGTTATTCTGCAGAAAGGATGCTAGGTCAACTAAGGATTTCTGCGGCTGAAGGTTGTGCAGCATGCGAGCCATATCTCCTGTGCCCTGAATATGCAGGTCAATAAGACAGACTTTCTTCTCCTCTTCCTGCGCCAGGCTGACTCCGAGATTAGTAGCGAAGAGAGTCCGACCGACGCCACCTTTAGAACTGAATATAACAATTGTCTTGGCCATCCTCTAATTGAGGCTGTAGGTTACAGGGATATCAACCCAGATATCTTCCTGCGACAAAGAAGGAGGAAAAGGAGGATAGGGAGAAATACTTCTGGCAATCGCAACCGCATGGAAATCAAGTACCTGGAACCCCGAAGAACGTTTTATCCCTATTTCAAGAAGCTCTCCCCTGTAAGAAATATGCATCCATAATTTAACCGTCCCGTGGAAACCTGTTTTTTTCGCTTCTGGCGGATAAGAAAGCTTCCTCTCTATCTGCTGTTGTATCAGTTGGGCGTAATCTCCCGCGGAGACAGTTGCCTCAGGAAAAGAAGGTTTTTCCTCGATATACTGCATTTTCGCACGTACCCGCGGAAGCACTTCCACGCGTGCAGGCGCGGCAACCTGCGCAACGGCTTGCTCAGTGGCATTTTTTTCCACATCCATGGAAATTATCTTAGGAGTAAGCGCGATAAAAAGCTCGGTATTGCCCCTTTCGCCAGAACCTCCGCCCTCCCTACTTACCCTCTGCCTGAAAAACATCCCCAAGACCGGAACATCAGCAAGCCAAGGGAATTTGCGCAAGTCTTCCTCTGACTTCTGTTTTATAAGCCCTCCGATAGACATGGTGTCTCCGTCTCTCATAAAGAGTTCTGTGGATGCGCTACGCTTTGAAAGCGGATATGCCTGGGCAGATCTCACGGTGGAGGCACCGATATATTCGGCAGTTCCCACATCGCTTACCTCGACCTCTAAAGCCAATCTTATCCTACGGTCCTCAGAAACGACTGGTTTCACTTTAAGTTTAATCCCATATTCCTTATATTCAACTTCAGTACCTTCTCCTCCTCCGTCACCGACGGAAGTAGTAAAGATCGGCTTCTCCCCTCCCACATGCAACTGGGCTTCCTTGCCGCTTTGACAGGCAAGGCGTGGCTGTGAGAGAATCCGTGCTTTGCCCTCCTGGACCAAAAGATCAAGCTTCCAGGAGAAGGAAAATGAACTACGGGTAAATTTATCAACATTAAAGAGCTTCGCAAAATTCCCTGCCGAAGTGGTTCCGATAGAGGAATCGGTGATATTAAAATACCCGGTACTGCCCGGCCAGGTAAACCCTAAGGTATCGGTGGCATCTCTGTTTAATTCCAAAATCTGCACATCGATCTCGACGGTGGCTTCCGATTCTTTAACGACGATTAAATCTACGATCTTTTTCTTCAGAGTCTCCAATGCCGTAGAGATTCGTTCCTTAATTTGTGGGGTACTCACAGTACCTAGGACCAGTACGCGCTCCTCATCTTCCATGGCCTGTGTGTAAACCTTAGGCACATTAAGCGTTGCCAAGAGAGAATCAACCCGCCCCTTGATCACGTCCATATTCTCATTAAAAACCCTTATCTGATAGGCCTGCTCTCCGTAATTATCCCAAAATACTAAGGTCGTGCTTCCCGGTGATTTCGGGACAAGGGTGAGTTCTTGATTAGATACGGCTCCTACGTCGGCGACATCGGGATTTCCTATGGCTACCCGAGTGGGATTCCTTACGGGGAGCACTTTATTCTCTCCAATATAAAGTTTCAGTATCTCCTGCTCTGACGGTGAGGGCAAAGGGCCCGTCACTGCATACGCCACCGCAGCGCCTTGAAAAAGAAAAACGGTCAAGAAGATTACGCGAAGAAAATTTTTTACCATAATTTTTGTCATGTTAATCCTTCGTAGGTTATTTGCCGAGTACAATCTCTTCTTTATGAAGCCCGCGGTATACCTCGACGTATTCGTTCTTTCTTTCCGGTTTCTCCTGGATCGCCTGCATCTCCTCTACGGACGGCTGGGGCAGTTGCGGTATAATATATTGAAAGAGGGCATCCCAACTCGCCAGGGGAACCGCTCTTATTTCACTATCTCCTGGAGAACGAAGTATTAATCTTAATCTTCCCTGTTCCTGGACAAAGGAGATGAGGTTGGCCTGCTGTGGAGTCATGGCCAGAGTAATAAGCGGGAGATTATCTTTTCTGCCCTCTTCTTGCTGATAGCGGCCCTTCTCCTTTTTCTCCTTGGGGATATCAATCTCCTGACCGACCGCAAGGACTTGTATATTCTGAAAGAGCGGAACTACCTGCGCCTGTGCAATGGGTTTCCCCTCTGGACCCGTCATAGGAATTGCTAAAGTCGCGATGACATCAACATAATCACCCGGCTTAATCATTCCGCCGACGGAAGAAATCGCATCAACCGGAATCGAAATCGCGCGTTTCCCAGAAGGAGTGACAGACGATAAATTACCGACGGACGGCAAGGCAAGCCTGCTCAAAGTAATCTGCTCTCCTTGCGCGATACGGGAAACTGTCACTAATCCTGCGATTCTCTCGAATGAAGTGACGGCGCCAGGTTGAATATACGGTTCGGGTACTGCTTCAAAAACCGCCAGACGCTCGTCAATCTGAATACCTGGAGGAAGATCCCTGCGCGCAATAAGAATCTTGGCTTTACGCACCTTCGTCTGCTCGCCTTTTGCGACGTTAGCCCGTTGGGTAACCTTACGCTGCTCTTCCTGATGCATGCTCAACATAAACACCGCGACCAGGAACAATACAACCCCCACAATCAAGAATAACTTTTGTCGTTGCATTAGCGTATCTCTCCTTCGTAATACTCGATTTTGTAATCTCTGGTGAACCGCGCGTTAAGTTCCTCTAAGCGCTTCGTCTGCTCCTGGTTCAGTAAAAATTCGGTAAATCTTTGTTTCTGTTCCGCAGTAAGTTCTTCAAGTCTCATCTGTCGACCTTCACGTTTTCCTTCAAGCTTAAGGATGCCGTATCCTTCCGGGACCTTAAAAATATTGCTGGTCTTGCCGACTTCCAAGGTCTCCGAAAATGCCACAGAGTCAAAACCAATGTCTCTTTCTCCAAACCTAATAAACCCTAAATCCCCTCCATTGACGTTGCTGGCGGCCCGCGATTTTTCCCGGGCAACAGTCGCAAAATCCATCCCTTGCAACAACTGAATCATAATATCGCGCGCCTCCTGCTCGGTAGAGACCACGATTTCACGGATACTGCGTTCTTCCGGAGTCCGAAACTGTTCCTTGTTCTGGTTATAGTAATCCTCCAAAGCCTTCTGGTCTACCTCAATTTTCTCAAGCTCTCCCCGAAGAAATTCTGTCCCCAGTAATTCAACGCGGTAGCGGCGGAGTTCTTTCTGCACCTCTTCGCTGCGATCTAACCCCCTATCGAGCGATGCCTGGTAATAGAGAAGACGGGGAACCATCACTTTTTTCAAATACTCGATCTTCTTATCGCGGGTATCCAGTTTCTCCCCATCACGCCCCATCGCCGTAAGGCTGCTATTCACTATCTTAATCTCATCATCCATCTCCTCAAGGGTAACGACCAAATTATTCACCTTGGCAATCATGGTCCCTTGCACCGCGGGCATAGCCTCCGCTTCGGGCGACTCTTGCGTAATCTGCGCGCGGGTCCTGCTGCGTGGCCGCGGCTGTTCGCAACCTACAAAAGAAATCACTACAATAAATCCTACGATAAGAACAAAAAACTTTCCGAGAATCATTTTGACTCCTTTTGTAGAAGATTAACTACTGCATCGGCGATCTTAGTCACAAACCACAAGAAAAAGAAAATAAAAAAACTATTTATAGAAAATATAAGGGCAGTTACCACCCGCAGATTAATCGGCATTTGGCTATTCATCGCCATTGAGACCGCGCTGAAGATGCCGAATAACAAAAAAATCCAGGCGGCGATCTTGGTGATCACGCTGGATATCTTTAAGAATCTTTCTTTTTTCGGCATCCACTCTCCTTTAATCTATGTTTGTAGCAAACTTTCGCACAAAAATCAAGAGATTTTTTAATTTAAATAAAGTTGTAGCCCCAAGCATTCCTATACAGTAAGACGATGCGTAAAACTATTTGGCTGCTTAAGATCGGGTGTCAATAAGTAATATCCCCAACGGTCCCGGCCAACATTATGTTCAGTACCGGGATCCGGGTGTCAATAAGTAATAGCCCCAACCGGGTCCTGCTTCGTAGGACCGGTTGACGACACTTAATAGCCCCAACCGGATTTTCAATGACGGCACACTTTATGGAACAATGTGACATAAAGTGTTTGCCGGAATTGATCCCGCACGTTCTTTGCGGGAGAACCGGCATCGAGGGCCCCAATCAGGTCCTGCTTCGCAGGACCGGTGGGCGACACTTAATAGCCCGAACTGGATAAAAGAAAGAACTTTTACCCTAACGGCCACCGTATCATTTTGATCCCAGCCTTATTTTAGAGTATAAACGTACCAAGCCAATAACGAAATCGACCTTGCCCGCAAGATAGGCATTTCCCGAGTCCGGGTGTGCCAGTATGTCCGGCTCTTGAGCCTGGACGCCTCGATTGTTAAGACCCTTGAGCAGTTAGGCGATCCACTGAAAGAACGAGTGATCACCGAACGCCGTTTGAGGCCATATTTGCGGGAAACTCCCAAAGAACAGAAAAATATTCTGCCTCTACTTAAGAATCAAACATTATCCTTTAATAGAAGATACTCAAATTTATTTAAAATTAGTTTTTTGCGTTCTTCTATAAACAGCTCGTAATTTTCGAGCTTCCATAGATTGCGATCTTCTGGAATAAGATGCAATCTTAAATAATCTTTACTTTTGCCCTCAAACCACTCATCCGGAGGCGTATCCGACTTTTCACCAGCTCCGTTTTCCTGTGCAGTGAGAAGCATACAATTTGCAATCTGATTTCTATCCTCATTTTTATATTTCAAAATATCTTTGCGCCCTGTATCAGGATTAACGGTCTTAACGGTCTTTAGAATACTTTGCGGGAAGATATGATCCACTTGCGGCTTGTTGTTTTCATAAGAAGGCTGGTAATCGAAGTTATACCATATATTCAAAAACAGATGGAGTTCCTTCGAACCATAGCATTGATTTAAAATCGTGTCTTTGGTAATTTCAAGACTGCGTCCATCAGAACGAATAACACCGAAGATTTCGCTAACATCAAAATTCCGACTCTCGTTAATTTTAGTTACACATTTATCAATCAAAGTATCCGGGCTTCCACTAAAAGCACCAGATATTAAAGTTCTGAGAATATACTCATTCAATCGATTACAGCTTCTCCATTGTTCACTGTAATGATATCGGAAGTATATCAACGGAATTAAAACTAAATATGAAGGCATTGCCTTATCTGTCTTAATAAATGTCTTGGAATAAAGAAAATCCCTTACGTCCTTAATAGCTCCTGCAATAACCGCCCATTTGTTAATGATCGTGTCTCTTGTATTAATATCTCGAAACTTTGTGACATTATAAGCCGCACCCTTATTCAATAACGCCAAACAACTCTTTAAAACAAAATCCCTCGAGAAGGCAAACCCGTTTTTATTTAATTCTTCAAGCAATTCTTCCATCTGGACATCGGCTTCATCCCAGCTTGCCGATAGCAAGGAAAACAAGAGATCAGACTTGCCCAGA
>JAHISH010000206.1 GCA_018818365.1 Candidatus Omnitrophota bacterium
AATCTAAACGCTTTTTAAAAACCCAGTAGTAACTTAACAATAACAGAGGAAAAACCAGGCTATTCTCTCTCGACAAAAGAGCAAATACGAAGGCGATCAACATAATAATATAAAAATAAGTCTTACGCGAATCGATATACATTAAATAGAAAATAAAGCTTAGCAGTATAAATAAAGTCACCAGGATATCCGCCCGACCCGCTATAAACGATACTGCCTCAACATGTACCGGGCAAACTATGAAAAAAAGACTGGTAAATAGAGAAATAAAGGCATTTTTATAAAGAATGTTTAGCAACCAAAAAAGTGACCAACCCACTAAAATATGGAGAAAAACACTTGTTAGATGATAACCCATTGGATTTAATTTCCATATCGAATAATCCGCCATATAGGTCAACAATTGAAGAGGCCGATAAAACCCTACTCTTTGCCCTACCCCATAAACAATATCCTGCGTAAGAATTTTCGTTACGCCTTGCCAATTTCTTATAAAGTTATTGTTTACTATCATAAAATTATCGTCCCAGATAAATTTACTATTCAGGGAATTTCCATACGAAAAAAAACATAAAAAAGCAATTAAAGCAAGAGACGTGTAGACAAAAATTTGGTTTTTATTTTGCATCGTCCAAATACAATTGAAGATGCTCTGTTAATATACTCTCTGTTAAAAAATTATAACATAAAAACAGAGTTATGAACCCCTATCCGTGCGGATAGTACTCCGATTTTCTTGAAGCCTGCCGATGGGTTAAATTTCCAGGTCGCTTCTGGACTAAATCGATACCCGGAGAATTTCCTATTGCAGAAGCACTACAATACCGAAGCCCAGATAGACGGCATAAGCAGAAATAAGTTAATGGAACGCACGCACTTGTATTTTTATTTTTTCATAAAGATACGAAGCGGTTAACTCATGCCCGAAATCGGTAAGGTGCACATAATCCCACCAGACAAATCCCCGGTCATAATTTTCTAGAAGGTACCCGTGCAAATCGATTGTGGTGATTCCCTCTCTTTCACCGACCTGTTTCATCGTCCGATGAGGGCTCAACCTGCCCTCCCACGCAGATTCAATAGAATTGGCCTCAAGCACAAAGATAGTCTTAATATTCCGAAGATTATTTACCCTTATAAATCTCTCTAGATTAGAAGCAAAAATATCATGGTCAGAATCATTGTTCGACAAATTAATCACCACCATTTGAGGATGAAGATCTATCCATTCCTTCAGATAGAGATCTAACAACCGAGAAGAATCCACCCCAGAAATCCCCGCATTGATACACTTATAACGTACCCCTTCCCCTTCTGCGGCATTAAGCTTTCTTTCCAGGAGGCTTATAAATGCTTCCGAGTCTCTTGAAGCCCCCGCCCCCCAAGTTTGAGAAGTCCCTATAAATAATATTTTAAAGGGATCGCCGATTTCTTGGTTCTCTGCCATATTCTGGATATTTCTCACCACAAATTCCTGCGACGCCTTCTCCCAGTATTTCTTCTCAGCCATAAGAAACTTTCCATGCATGGAGTTATCAAAAACGTCACGGTTCGGATATCGCGATGAGAAGTAAAAGTAGTCAAATAGTAAAAAAACAAGCAGTGCCATTGCGCTCACTATATAGAAACTATTCAGATACGACATAAAAATGGGCACCGCTACCTTACGCGTAATCCGGGCTACGAGAAAAAGTCCTGCGGTACTCGATAGTAGCAACAAAAGAAAGAGGAAGAATGCCTTTAGATTCTCATTGCCGAACGCCTCTCGAATAATAACATCCGAATCTTTCAGCTTGATGACAATATCATCAATGAATACTTCTTCTTGCCCGCTTCGGAAACCAATAAATTGCTCCTGTCGTAACGAAACTTTAAACCGCCCGATAAACGCTTTATTTAACCAGAGCGAGACATCCTCGTCACCAAACGCCATCTTAAAATGGCCCCATGATTCCGGCTGCGTCTTGATATCTTTTAGTTCCTCCCCATATTTAAATTCTCCCTTTTCGTTACAAAAGAAGAACTTATCGCTAAATAAACTATTGCGGCTGATTCTTATCCCCGCAAACCCTTCCTTATTCTTGTTAAAAATAAACGACAGGTACGCGTTGTCCTTCAACAGGAAATCGAATTCTATCTCCCGCGGATTAATCGAGTCCCTGTAGAGCACCTCCTGGAATCCGTGCCATCTGCCTAGATTCAAATACTGGCGCGCCAATGAATTTCTTGAGCCTAAGAATCCAAATCCCCCACACACAGACTTTTCCAGAAGCGTCTTGGATACCACCCATCGCCCATTTCGATAAAGCGTGTTACGTAAAGATAAGAACCCTCTTGAAGACAGATACGCTGTCAATACTATAAAAAATAACAGCCCAAGAAGCCTTGCCTGATCTTTTCCGAAACCTCGTATTGCATTCATAATGAAGCTCCTCGGGCTAAAGCCCGAGGTTTCTCGAAGCCCTAAAAGCCGGATACTTGAAGCGGCCTCTACTCATCCGCGCCCTCAAAGGGCGCGGTTTTTAGGCCGCGAAAGTATAAATACCGCCCCTGGGTGAGCAAAAGTCGCGGCAACGCAAGGGCTGACTGACGAGCCGTATTAAAGTCTCCTAATGAAATACCCCGTACGGTCCTTATGGGGAGCTTAACTCTAAGAGCAATTGGTCCGAGAATTCATTCTCATGAAAATACGCTTCTCTGTAAGGCACAATAAGATTCAATGCGACTATCTTCTCGTATACCATACTTGCTAAGATTCCATATCCCCTGGCGGTACAATGACCGTCTAACATAACGAGATCATTCCATGCAAACTTATTTTCTTTCATCAATTCCCTAAATATCCTAGAACTATCGAGAAAAGGGATTGAGAGCCGCTGGGCGATGCCCTCTTGTAATCCAAGGAATGGATTATAACTCGGATAGTTAAGAAGGATTATGGGAATATCCTGGCGTTTACAAACTTTGACTATCTCTTCCGTATCGTAACGCATCCATTCTTTGATTTGTGTATTATTGCCTGATTGGGCATACGAAAACATCGCATAGTAGTCGTGCGCAATAGAAGAATGGGCTCTAAGGCCACGGAAGAAATCAACCGCTTCACGATATCGCTTAGTGCGGCAATAAAGTCGCGCCAAAAAGGAATAGCTTGAAACATTGGCAGGATATCGCAAAACATAATCCTTAAGAGACTGCAGCGCCTCTTCATACTTCCCTTGTTCTTCAAGAACAATTCCTACGGAAAAGGAGTATTCCGGATTCAAGATCGCTCCAGCCTTGCTCCATAAAAGAGCTCTTTCGAAATCGCCGTTTTCTTTATATATGTCTCCCATGTAGTAATAAAAACTCGATTCTGCGGGCTTGGCCCTAATTTTCCCTTTCAGCGTTGCGATCTCATCTTTAAACTTTAATTGATCCGGATCGGCGACACGGTTTATTGCGGGAGCGCTTTTAAGCTCTTTCTCTACAAGGCGCAACGCCTTCACTACGCGTTCTTTGTGATCGTTAAGGAAAGAAGGAGCACCCAAAGAAGAAAAGGTGAGATCCGCCGGAGAAACACTGAGGAGTCTTGCGCGTAGCCTTTTTTGCGCCACGCGTTCTTTCACCTCATTGGTGAAGAGGACCGCCAGCTTTACGACCCTCATGCGATAAAGCTGATTATAAAAATAAGAAAAAAACTTATTCTTATTTTGATAATCATGAAAACCCCAGTAGTTCCACTCATTCGCATTGCCGGTAAGCAGAACGATAATATCCGGTTCTACCTGCTCTATCCCGGCCTCCAGTGTCTTCAAAAGCTGACGGGTATTCTGCGCAGCGACCCCTCCATTAATGACCCTAATACATTCCCGAGAGAACGTGGTTCGTAAGCGTTTTTCCAATTGTCGGGGATAACTAAGTTCCTTCGGCGCTCCAAGACCGAAGGTAAATGAATCTCCGAGGCATAAGATGGTATGGCACTGCAGTAAAGGATGAAGGGATGCGGGGAGCTCTTTCTTAAAAAATCCTGCGCCGAACAAACGCAGGGCGAGCTCAAGAAGAACCGTTGCGGCGACGCACGCCGCGCATACGACTATAATTTTCTCTTTCGTATTATTTCTTTTCGAGGTTCTCCTTTCCTTCCGCATTCTTTTTTAAAATTGATTTTTCTCGCAGACAAAGTTATCAAGCACAAGGCAATCCATTTGGCTGGTCATAAAACTTTTGATTGCATCTGCCGGCGAACAGACAATCGGTTCTCCCCGTAAATTAAAAGAGGTATTAATAAGAATCGGCACGCCGCTTAAAAAAGAGAACTCGTGAATAAGGCGCCAGAAGCGCGGGTTTGTATTTTTGTCTACAATTTGCACCCGCGCAGATCCGTCGACATGCGTCACCGCAGGGATCAATGATCTTTTTTTTTCCTTTACTTGTGCCGCTAAGAGCATAAACGGAGAAAATTGTTTCGCCGAGAAGAACTCTTCTGCTCGTTCCGCCAACACCGCAGGCGCATACGGACGAAACGCCTCACGAAGCTTAACTCTCTGGTTTAATAATTTCTTCATGGCTGGATTGCAAGGATTAGCTACAATAGAACGATTTCCTAATGCCCGAGGGCCAAATTCCATCCTTCCTTGAAACCACCCTACAATTTTATTCTGATAGATTTTCTCTGCGACATATCGACACAGCTCATCCTCTGGGATTTCCCTGAACGCAATGCCCCTATGTGCAAACGCCCTTTTAATCTGAACAGGAGTGAAGGAAGGCCCCAAATAGGCATCATATATTCTTTTGCCGCGCGGAGTGCCTAAAAGGCTATGGTACGCCCATAACGCAGCTCCGACCGCACCGCCGCTATCTCCTGCAGCGGGCTGAATAAAAATATTTTTAAACAGCGCCTCTTCCGCGATTCTTGCGTTTGCCACACAATTCAAGAATAATCCCCCCGCAAGACACAAATTATCCATCTTTGTTTCAAACGCTGCCTGCCGGGCTAAAGAGAGCACCGCATCTTCGGTAAATTGCTGCAGGCTTGCCGCGATATCACAATGCCTTTGATTGATTTCTTCTCCTGGTATTCTTTCTTTTCCGAATAGCTTTAAGAAGCGCCTCCGATACATGCGTCTGCCTTGATTGAACCCAAAGTAGCGCTGATCAATATGATAGCTCCCATCTGAAGCAACGGCAACCATCTTATCAAATTCATCGCGATAACGAGGGCTTCCGTAACCGGCAAGCCCCATCACCTTTCCTTCTCCCTCCAATGCCTTAAAACCTAAGAATGTCGTCACCGCCGTATAGAGCAACCCTAGAGAGTCGGGGTAACGCATTTCCTTCTTGACCGAGATATCGTTCCCTTTGGCAACCCCATAGGTAGTAGTCGCCCACTCCCCCACTCCATCCGCCGTAATAAACGCAGCTTCTTCGAAATCAGAGGCAAAGAATGCGCTCGCCGCATGGGACATGTGGTGGGGAGCGAAGAGAACCTTCTTTTTAAACCCAATTTCGTTCTCAAACACCAACGGCATAATTAACCGCTCTTTAAGCCAATGGGGGATCGTATCGAGAAAGTTTTTTAACGAAAAAGGGAATGCCTGGAGATGTCCAGCAATGACCCTATGGAATTTTAAAAATGGTTTTTCATAGAATACGATATAATCCACATCGGAAATAGTGCGATCCCCCTGCTGAAGGCAATAATTGACCGCATGGATAGGGAAAAGAGGAGAGCTCTTTTGTCGGTTAAAACGCTCTTCGGAAGCCGCGGAAACCAACTCGCCATCCTTAAGCAATGCTGCCGCTGAATCATGATAAAAACAGGAAACCCCTAAGATATTCATAGCCGTTTAGAAGAGAACGCTCGCTCTATATCCCTGCATAAATAAAAGAGATAATAACGCTGGGCCCAATATAGAATACAAGAAACGCCAAGAAAACCAAGATAATAAGGATGGGAGCAAAAAAATAAGCTTTGTGTTTCTTGATAAGAAACAACATCTCCTTCAGCAAATACCATAGTTTTTTCATTTTGCCTCCCGATGCCGTTAGGATGATCTCAGGGATTCTTCCATAGATGCCGCATATCCTTCTGCGTCTTTCCAAAAAGATTTTTTTTTCTTCTCCGGCATGCCTAACAGCTCCCGGCGAAACATAAATGCCGCCAAAAACATCACCCCAAAACCGATCACATAAAGCAAGAACAATACACAAGTAATCAGGATCTTCTGTGCGAAGAGGATTATCCGCTGCGCGATCTTCTTCATGGAGGAGACATTTCTTTCAGGCGTGCGCCTAAACGCTGCATTAGAGATTCCAGGAGCGCTTCATCAAGATCCGATTGCAGTAACGCGACTGCTTCATCGCGAGTCATCTTTCCTGCGCGTATTAACTTGCTCATTTCAACGTGGTAATGCGTATACCCGTAATGCTTCATGGCAAAGTATACTGAAAGGAAATTAAGCGTACAATTTGTCGACTTCTGGGGATAGCTAAGCGGGGTGGGGCGCCACTTAAGCTCTTTTTTGATTACCTCTTCGTAAGACTCCCGTTCAAACGGCAGAAACCAATGCGGAGAAAGCACCGCACATTTCTGCCTTCTTTTTGCCCTGACTAAAACTTCTTCCATGTTCGCAGGAAATCCTTTATACGCAGGCGTCTCTTTAATAAAAGAATCCATAAAATCCTTCGTCGCTTGGGCCATTTCAACAAATTCAGCCTGATGCACGTTACAACCACAGCGAGACATAAGCGGCTGCCGGGACGATTGCCCTTTGGTCCATCCCGCGATAATAATGGGAATGGTAAACCGCGCTGCCATTTTGAAGGCAAGATCCATATACCACAGAGAGCAGGGATGACAGATTACCGCTTTTGAATTACTCTTTACTATCGCTGAGAACATATCCTTCATGAAGTCGCTCTTGAAATAAAGAAAATCCACT
>JAHISH010000207.1 GCA_018818365.1 Candidatus Omnitrophota bacterium
CCCTTTTGGAAAGAGCCCCGAGCAATATCGTCGAGCTAAAGAATGGCGCCAAGGTCTATGAACAGTATGTGCAGTCTTCGGTGCTGGACCTTCTTCGGGTGGGCGTACACTATGCGGTATCCTCGCTCTTTAAGAGTTATGAAAAGACGGCGCTACTATATGCCTATTCTATCGAACAGCACGCGTATGAGCAGATTTCAGTCGGGAAACAGAAGCTGGCTACCGGGAGAATAGTGCTTTTTTCCCGGATTACGCAGGAACAAGAAGAAATCAGTTTTGCCGCATTGCATTTGGGGGACCATAATGTGGTCTGCGGGGCGCGGGATTATCAAGGGGAGGTTTCTTTTGCGAAGATGCAAGAGGAGATGAAAGAAAAATTCGCCAAGGGAGAGATCACCGAACTAATCCGGCTTATTGATGCCAGTTTCAGCAGCCACAGTTTTTCTCTGTGGCATCTGTTTAAAGATGAACAGCGCCAGATTATCGAGCAGATTGCAGCGGTGGCCAATAAAGAAGTAGAGGCTTCCTTTAAGCAGATCTATGGGAATCATCTGGCTACCATGGAGTTCATGAAAGGATTGGGAATCCCGTTGCCGTCCTATTTCCCGACGGTTGCCGGGGTTATCTTAAATAAGGATATCCAAGCGATCTTTGAAGAAGAGAGCCTTGATATCACCCGATTGGAGAAGTTAAGCGAAGAAGCAAGGCGTTGGGCCCAAGAGATTGACAAAGAGGCAGTCGGGTTTATCGCCACGCGTAAAATCGATACGCTCTTTGAGGGGTTTTTACAAAACCCCACTGATGCGCTGGGCATGGCGCGGATTATTACGTTTTTGCATATGGTGGAAATCTTCTCTCTTGAGCTTAGCCTTTGGAGGGCGCAGAATATCTATTTTTCGGTAGGAAAACAATTACTGCCTCACATGCGAGAACCCGCAGCAGCGAGTCAAGAGCAGGCAAAAAAATGGCTTGCCCTCTTTAACGAACTCGGAGACTGCTTGAAAGTGAAGGTGCTCTAAATGAATATCCCTCGGGCAACCTATCGTATCCAATTCACCCCTTCTTTTGGCTTCTCCCAAGCCAAAGAGATTGTTTCCTACTTAGCGGATTTAGGAGTTTCTCATCTGTATGCCTCCCCAATCTTTAAAGCGCATAAAGGAAGTGCCCACGGGTATGATATTGTTGATCCGGGCCAGTTAAACCCTGAATTAGGGGCTGCCGAAGTCTTCAGGGAGCTGGTGGAAGAGTTGAAAGGAAGAGGGATTCTTTGGTTGCAGGATATCGTCCCTAATCATGTCGCCTTTGATTCCGATAATGAGATGCTCATGGATGTGCTAGAGAACGGAAGGGACTCCGCCTATTTTCATTTTTTTGATATCGATTGGAACCATCCCTATGAGAATTTGCGCGGAAGACTTCTGGCGCCTTTCTTAGGGAAATTTTATGCCGAGGCATTGGAGGATGGGGAGATACGGCTTGAATACGACGAAAAAGGGATGACCATAAACTATTATCAGCTGCGCATGCCTCTTAAGGTCCAATCGTATGTAGAGGTTCTTGAGTCCCGCATTACCCATCTGGAAGAAAAACTTACCGGCACAAATCCCGACTTCACTAATCTTTTGGGAATTATCCATCTGTTTAAAACACTTGCGTCACCGCAGGGGAATATACAGCAGAGTGAGCAGGTGGGGCATGCCAAGAAGATGTTATGGCTCCTCTATTCAGAGAATGCGGCGATACGGCAGTTTATCGATGAGAATATCTTGCTTTTTAATGGCGAACGCGGGAAACCGGAAAGCTTTGACATCCTTGATAAACTCATCTCTTCGCAGTTATTCCGCCTATCGTTCTGGAAAGTTGCTTCGGAAGAGATCAATTACCGCCGATTTTTTACTATCAACGAATTGATATCCGTAAGGGTGGAAGATAAATTTGTTTTTAATCATACCCATCGCCTTATCTTTCAGTTGGTACGTGAAGGGGTATTTGACGGCTTGCGCGTTGACCATATTGACGGCCTGTATGATCCCACCAGCTATCTTAAACATTTGAGGAAACGCGCCGGGGACATCTATATCGTCGCAGAGAAAATCCTTGCTTCTTCAGAGCGGCTCCCTGTTTCATGGCCGATACAGGGTAGTACCGGCTATGATTTCATGAATTATGTCAACAGGATTTTTTGTAAAGGGGAATCCCAAAAGGCCTTTTTTAAATTATATCGTTCTTTTACGGGAATGACGGCGGCGTATGAGGATTTGGTCTGCGAGAAAAAACGTACGATTATCAGCAAGCATTTGGCCGGGAATATCGATAACTTAGCGCACCTGCTTAAAAAGATATCCAGCCACGATAAATACGGCAGGGATATTACCTTGTATGGATTACGCCGGGCATTGGTTGAAGTAATGGCGATGTGCGGGGTATACCGTACGTACGTTAATCAAGAAGGCGCTACTGCGGAAGATATGCAGTACTTAGCGCAGGCAATCCAGCGTACGCACCAACGGCTCCCCGGATTTTTTTACGAAGTCAACTTTATCGAGAAATTCCTCCTGTTACGATACAACGGGCATGTTTCGGAAGAACTCAAGAAACAATGGATAGATTTCGTGATGAACTTTCAGCAATATACCGCTCCTCTGATGGCCAAGGGGTTTGAGGATACCGTA
Organism: Candidatus Omnitrophota bacterium; assembly: GCA_018818365.1. Lineage (GTDB taxonomy): Bacteria > Omnitrophota > Gorgyraeia > Gygaellales > Profunditerraquicolaceae > JAHISH01. Next base: position 2,673 of record JAHISH010000207.1, read on the forward strand.
CTATATGTCTTTGCGCCTCTTTTGTCTTTGAATGAGGTGGGGGGGGACCCTACGCAATTTGGCTGTACGCTTGAAGAGTTCCATGATTTTATCGCGCAAGGACCTGGGATGCGCACCGCGCTCAATGCGACCGCGACACACGATACCAAGCGAGGAGAAGATGTCCGCGCGCGGATCAATGTACTTTCAGAATTCTCCCAGGAGTGGGAACAGCACCTAAAGGCGTGGGCAAAACTTAATAAGAAGAAGAA
>JAHISH010000208.1 GCA_018818365.1 Candidatus Omnitrophota bacterium
AGGATCCAATCTGGCGGTCAATCTCCACGATCAATTGTTCTATCTCCTTCAACCTTCTTCCGTAAGACCTAACCGTCTCTTCGTCACGGTAGATCTTGGTATCGGAGAGCGCGCGGGCCTTCGCATAACTCTCCAGGCGCAACGCTTCTTTCTCCTTTTCTTTTATATTTATCCTCTCACGCAGTGCGCTGTTATGGGCCTTACGCGTGCGTTCTTCTTCTTTCTTTCGTTTCTCTTCTTCCTTGGCCTTACGCTTTTCATCTTCTCGTTTGGCCTTATTCGGATCTTCTTTCTTTTGCGGTTTGATAACCGCATCCATCACCTGGCTATCCCGTTTTTGCAGATAATAATCGAATTCCCCGGGAAATTTCCTGACCCTGCCCTGTTTAACTTCATACACCCCATTGACGATAGAACGCACAAAATAGATATCGTGGCTGATACAGACCAGCGACCCTTGGTACTGACGCAACGCATTCACCAATGCATCTACCGCATCCACATCGAGGTGCGTGGTAGGCTCATCAAGAAGAAGGAGATTCGGAGGATTGATCAAAAGCTTCGCTAAGATCAACCGGCTCTTCTCTCCTCCCGAGAGCACGCGTACTTTCTTATCGGCATCCTCTCCGGTAAAAAGAAATGCCCCTAATACCGTACGAATAGACTCTTCCGCCATATAGCCTGGTGCGGCGCTATAGGATTCTTGCAATACCGAATTCTCGTAATTCAATACATCCATGCGCGTCTGCGAAAAATACCCAATCTCCACATTATGACCGACGGTGCGCACCCCGCTATCGATATCGACCACTCCCGCCAGAATCTTAAGCAAAGTTGATTTTCCCGCGCCATTCTCTCCGGCAAGTACCAATTTTTCCCCTCTCTCGACACTTAAATCAAAATCATGATACACGTGGATATCCCCGTACGATTTACTTATTTTCTCCAAAGTTATAATCCGCTGTCCGCTGCGGCTCGTAGGCGGAAAATGAAATTGGTGTATACTCTCGCGAGGATCCGGCGGAAGCGCGATGGCATTCTCTTGGATACGCTCTAAGACCCGGCGCTTTGCGCGTACTGCCGCGGCTTTGTTCGGCTGGGCATGGAAACGCACGACAAACTTTTCAAGCTGTTCCTTTTTCTTCTCCTGCTCTTTGAATTGTTTCTCGATATAAACGCGCTTCTCCCGTTTGATCTCTTCGTAATGTTCGTAATTGCCTTTAACTTTAGTAACCTCCCCATGTTCAAGAATCAGGGTATAATTGGTGACTTCATTCAAGAATGATTTATCGTGAGAAATCATGATAAAAGTGCCTTTAAAGCCGGTTAGGTAATCCTTCAACCACAAAGCCGCGTTTAAATCAAGATAATTGGTCGGTTCATCCAAAAGAAGGAGGTCATAATGACAGGTAAGAAGTTTTGCAAGAAGGGTACGCATCTGCCAACCGCCGCTTAACTGTGTAATCGGCCGGTTAAAGTCTTGTTCTTTGAACCCCAGTCCCGTTAAGATTTTTTTAGCCTGATATTCCAATTCAAAAAAACCCAATGATTCCAAAGTATGCAAAACATCTCCATACTGGTGGCTATCGGCGGCATTGGCCTGTTCTAGCCGATCCTTCTCTTTCTTAAGGTTGTAGATTCTTTCATCGCCTTCGGTAAGTTCCCTCAATACCGTGCGCGAAGAAGAAAATTTCGACTCCTGCGGGAGATATCCGATATACGTATTCTTGTTGCTACGCACCGCGCCCGCAGAAGGCTCAATCTCTCCCAAGAGCAGAGAGAAAAAGGTAGTCTTTCCTGCGCCGTTAGGGCCGATCAAACCGATCTTCTCCCCCCGGTTGATATTCAAAGAGATATTCTCAAAAAGGACCTTTTCACCGTACTGTTTTGAAAGATTGGAGATAGTAATCATGAGGCTAGATAATACTGCGGCGGGATTCTAAAGCCTTCGATAACGTCGTTGAATCTGCATACTCCAGGTTTGCGCCGAAAGGAAGGCCGACCCCGATACGGCTGACCGGGATGGCGAAGGGCTTAAGGACCTTGGTAAGATACATCGCGGTAGTCTCTCCTTCGGTATCCGCGTCTGTCGCAAGGATAACCTCTTTAATACAATTCTGTTTTACGCGCTCAAGGAGCCCGTCAATCTTCAGGTCGCTGGGGCCTTTGCCTTCAAGCGGAGAGATAGACCCTAATAACACATGATACACTCCTCGGTAACTTCCTGACTTTTCGATCGCGGTAACATCGCTGGGCTTCTCGACCACGCAGACAATCTCTTTATTACGATGAGGATTCTGACAAATCCGGCAAAGGTCTTCTTCGCTTAAGTTATTACAGACCTTGCAGAGCCGGACATTCTGCTTTACCCTGATAATTCCCTGCGCCAATGTTTCGACTTCCTGCGCAGAGGCGTTCAGTATATACGTGATAATACGCTCTGCGCTGCGCCTGCCCACGCCGGGGAATTTTATCAGGTTCTCAATCAATCTTTCTATGGATTCGGTATAGGTTGACATATCTTTAATGTTTCATACTTTCGCGGCCTTTCAAGACTGCGTCCTTTGAAAACGCAAATGTGTATTGGCCGCTTCAGGTATTTCGCTCCCGAGGAACCTTCTCACAGGGGAGCTTCACTCATTAAGCAGGCGCCCCCCGAACATATCTAATGCTGATTTCACGAACGGATTGGCGCGCAGGTCCTCTACATGTTTTTTCTGTTCCGCGGAAAGCACAAAATTGACCCGAAGATCAAAATGCAACAAGTCAACGATACATTTCTCGATCAGCGCCCGGTTTTCTTTACGCTCCAACGATTCCTTATGATGGGAGTAATTCTGCGGGAAAGAAATAGTCAATATATCCCCCTTAACTCCCATAAGCTTACCTTCATTAAGGTAGGTGGCTACCGACATCTTTATCTTTTCTAGGGTAGTAATGATATGCTGCCATCCATCGGTGATTTGCTCAAATGAAATCGCGCGGTGTTCCTGCGTGGGCCCTTGCGCAGTCTTATGGGGGATATCCTTTTCCTCGCATGCGTGCGTCTGAACCTTCTTCTCCGGGGAGTGCACGGAAGGTTCACGCGTGGTTTCCGCAGAATGACTTACCTGGGACTGAGATTTCCCCTGAGTGATTGCTGAATTGTTCCCTCTCTTATCGTGGGCCAAACGCACCAGGGCAATCTCTAAGGGAATACGCAACGAATCAAGCCGTTTGGTCATCTCGCGAGTATTGGCCAACATCGTAAAATTGCAGAACAATTCATCTAAACTAAACTCCTGGCTCTGTGTTAAAAGACGCCCGCAAATCTCCGAAGGAAGGTCTAATAATTCCGCATCCCCTTTGGAGACCTTAGCAATCATCAGATTGCGGAAATGTTCTATCAAATTCACCAAGAATGCGGTAAGATCCTTACCTTCATCAATAAGCCGATTCAAAAGCACTAACGCGCGCTTTGCATCCTTCGCAATAAAAGTATCTGTAATCTCAAAGAGCGCCTCTTGCGCAACCATCCCCAACATGGAAACAACATCATTAAGGCAAACCTGTCCTTTTGAGAATGAGACCAACTGATCTAAAATAGATTCCGCATCCCGCAGCGCTCCGTCGCTACTTTTAGCGATTGCAAAGAGCACCTCTTTATCCACCGCAATCTGCTCCTGGGCAACGATCTTTTCCAGTTGCGCGATTATTTCCATTACCGCAATACGGCGAAAATCAAGGCGCTGGCAACGCGATAGTACCGTAGAAGGGATCTTATCGGGATGGGTAGTGGCAAAGATGAATTTTACGAATTCCGGAGGCTCTTCAAGAGTTTTCAAAAGCGCATTAAACGCAGCGGTCGAAAGCATATGCACTTCATCAATAATATAGATCTTGAACTTTCCTGCGCTAGGCGCAAACTTCACGCTTTCTCTAAGCGTACGGATATCGTCAACGCTTGTATTGGAGGCGCCGTCGATCTCCATGACATCAAGCGCACGGCTAGCCGCGATATCATTACAGGAGCCGCAGCTCCCGCAGGGATGGAGGGTGGGTCCGTTCTTACAATTCAATGCTTTCGCTAAAATGCGTGCGGTAGTAGTCTTGCCTACTCCACGAGGGCC
>JAHISH010000209.1 GCA_018818365.1 Candidatus Omnitrophota bacterium
ACAGCTTAAACAACCAATTACCACGTTGTTAGCGAATGAAGCGTTTCCGTGTCTTAACATTGTCTTTGCTGCTGCGGAGATGACCGGTGTAGTCCCTTATGCCGGCCTAGGCGATGTGATAGAAGGGCTTTCGTTGGCATTGGCTGGTTTAGGGCAGAATGTATCGGTAGTCTTGCCGCGTTTTGAGATGATGGAGCAGGGTGAAGAGACAGAGCAGATACTACACATCCCGTTTGGTGACGCGACCAAAAATTACGAGGTGGGAACTTTAAGGTATCATGATTTGGTACGTGTGTTTATTATTCGCGGTGATTTCGGCCCCATTTATCAAAGCACTCCCGAGCAGCAATTCGAAGAGGCAGTGATCCTCTCTCGTGCGCCTTTTCAATTAACTTTAGCTCCCCAGATTCTGGTAAGCAATGATTGGCAAAGAGCATTGGTGCCTTTATATCTGGGAGAGTACCGTATACAGGATGCGTCATTAGCGGGAACGGCAGTTATCCAAATTCTTCATAATTTAGGATATAAGGGAGAGATCCCGCATGCATGGTGGGCACTGGCCAGACTTCAGGAGTCTTATAACGAATTCGTTCATTTTGGCCAACTTTTGCTTTTGAAGGCAGCGCTCTTACGGGCGCATAGGCTGGTGCCGGTAAGTAAACGGAATCGCCAGGAAATCGTGTGGAATGAAAAAGGTTTGGCATTTGGTTTTGAAGAGATATTCAGTGCCCGCGCCCAGGAAATATTCGGTATTACTAACCGCATCGATTGTCAGGCATGGAATCCTCTTATCGATACTACCTTGGCAGCCCGGTATGATAAAGAAGGTTTTGTCGCGGCACGGTTGGCAAATGCGCAGGCCTTGCGTCAGAGAATAGGATTATCTATTCCGGCTGCAGACCAGGATGCGCCTTTATTGGGCATGGTGACCAGAGCAGTAGAACAGAAGGGCGTGCATCTTGTTGCAGAATCTTTAACACGGTTGCTTGGCAGCACCGATGCGCAATTTATTTTTAATGGCAACGCGGATATGGGGCGCGACTATCCAAGAAACTTCATCGAACAGCTACGAATACTCAAGGCACAATACCCTGGCCGTGTTGCGATAATTTCCCCTTTTGATAAAGATCTGTCCCGCTTGATGTATGGGGCCTGTTTATTATTGCTCTATCCTTCTCTTTATGACCCTTGTAACGTAGATGTAATGAAGGCAATCCGCTACGGCGTGCTTCCTCTTGGAAGATCAACAGGGGGAATTGATGAACATATCTTCAATTACGATCCCCATGCACATGCAGAGGAAGTAACCGGATTCAAATTTCATGATTACACGGCAGAGGCGCTCACCGGAACCATCTTTTGGGCGTTAAGAGTATTGGCTAATTTTGACCTGCGGAATCGTCTGCAACAGAACAATATCTTGACTGACTTTTCGTGGGAGAGGGATTCAGTCTATGAGTATCTTGCATTGATGCTCTCTTTGCTTGATGATGCTGTTATTGCCCGGGCGCAAGGGGTTAATTTGTCGCAACATGCTGTTTCCAGTTCTCCCCTTGCGAATAATTCTTATGGCGCGGTGGTTAAAGGGTTGACTTCTAGTTCGCCAGTAACTCTTGCAAGCATCCGGGAGGCGCGGCAGGTCTACCAGTATATCGGTATTTCTATCGGGGGTAACAAATTAGCGGTGTCGTTGAATGACGGAGTCAATAATATCTTAGACTACTTGTATGTGCAATGGCGTCAGGCATTTCCCGATTGGGCAAAGAAAAAGAAATCCGTGGATCGACAAGACAGCGAAGATGTTATGGCAGTAGTCGTTGCACAGATACGCGCGCTGCTTGAAAGAAACGGGGTCTCTTTAAATGCAATTCGCTTGATAAGCGCAAATCTTGCAGGCCCCGTCGATGGGGATGCGGGGATTTATGGGTCTGATTTCCCTGTTACTAACCTTCCCTTTGACCAGTATCCTTTCCGCCAGAGGCTCGGTGATTTAATGCGCACAGCTGATTCTCAATTTCGTGTTGTTGTGCATATGTGTAATGATGGAGAAGGGGCATTGAAAGGAGAGACCTATTCTCCGAGAGGATTATTGGCCGACTTTGAAAATGGGGGGATTGTCATAATTGGAGGAGGCATTAATATTGCCGTCAAGAAAGATGGAAATGTCTACTTTGGCCCTGAAGGAAGAGCGGAAATTAAAGAAGTAGGACATTCTTTGTTTCAACACAGTGCACATTATCGCTGGGCAGGGCATTATACGTTAGGGGGGCATCCGATAGAAAGAGGTAATACTTCCAAGGCAATTATCAGAAGGAGTGGGCAAATTGGGGAAGAGTATGTGCGTTTGCGCCAAATGTACGGTTGGGAGAAGGCAGAACAAGTATTCCTTCAAGACCATCCAGGGTATCCTTTTATTGCGTGGGGAAAAGGGGAGAGGGATATGGAGGATAGATTATCCGGCCCGAGTATCGCCCGCCGTTTTAGAAAAGAAAAATTGCCATTTACGGAGCGCACTGTCACTCAGGAAGCGCTTTCCGGAAATCAACAGGCCGTCGCATCGATACAATCTATTGCCGTAGAGATTGGAAAGGCCTTGGCGGCATTTATGGCTCATTATCAGGATAAAGAGTTCGTAAGGCATCTGGTGCTTGTTTCAGGGATTAATGAGAATATGGGGAAAGAAGTGTATGCGAATCGGCGCGATGAGCAGGCAGGTTTGGATATATACATCAAGTTCATACGACAGAGCACGTTCTTTGAATTGACTAGATATTTTTATGTTAGCAGGCGCCAGGCCGCCGATATGGTAAGCGGCATTGTACGTTCGCAATTGACCTTTGAGCGTGAGCTTGTTTCTTATCAGCCAAGCGATGAGGATGTGCTCGCACCGGCATCAAGTTCCCCTCTCGCGAGTAATTCTTATGGTGCGGTGGTTGCGATGCGTTTGAAGGTCACCAATGGTATCCGTTCACTGCTACAGAGCAGGTTGTCTGAGGGGGTTAGGAGAAGACTAACGAGTTTGCAAGTAGGAAAAGAGATTCGCCAGATATACGCGCATGATGCGCTTCTTTTGCACAATATCCTACAACTGCATAGAATAGAAGAATTTCTGCGTAGAAGAAGCCAGAGTGTCTCTGCGCGGTCTTTGCTTCCTTTGTCTATTATGATATGGGTTGATATAAAGGTAACAGGAGGGCAAATAGTCCCTCCGGATTTTAGCAAATTAACTACTTCCTCTCTTTCGCAAATACCCGGTGAAAGGGATTTATGGTTTGCTCCTAAACCTCTTATTTTAGGTGAGCCCGGAACCAATTATGTGCCGCTTCTGGTGAGATTAATTGATCCGGAATCCTTGCAGGTTATCCAATTCTCGGGATATCCTGAGGTACCCCATGTTCTACAAGCTGAAATGAAGCTTACTGCCTATATGCAGGCGAATTCTCATGCTACTTCAAGTTCCCCCATGGAGACAATAGAGAATGATCTTGAGGCCCTTGCGAAGAGATATGGCACCAAGCCTTCAAACATCAGTAGCTGGATGGCTCAATATGGCTTGACCTTAGATGAAGTAAGGATACTTCTTGAAGCTAGAGAGAGCCTTGTAGTAAGTATAAGAGACCGGATCCCTCTTGAGCCGAGGTCACATGAGGTACATATTTCGATGGAGAGGTTGGTTAGTTGGTATCTATCTGCAGATCGGAATGAAGATGTGTTAACCGAGATGATACACATACTCTTTGGGTTATCGGGGTCAAGGGTTATAAGCGCTTCTTTAAAAGATGCGTTGCAGTCCTATCGTATAATGGATGAAATAACTCGGCTATATGCCAGTGGTGCTGATTTACAATTGATTCATGATCGACTTCTTTACCAAGAAGATGAACTTGTCGCTGGGTTTGAGTTAGATCATATTGGCCGAGAAATATTGGATGGGGAGAAAGCGGACGATGCTGATTTTGCTTCTAGCTCACCGGTGTCGTATCCTCGCACCGCCTCAAGAGAAAGTAATGGGGACGTTTCTATTTTTCTCGGTAGAGACACTCGTTTTGTCTTGGGAAGAGGAGAAAATAGAAACGTCCCCATGACCTCCAGCAGCCCGCTTGTTTTTCCTAATGCGCAGAATAGCTTAACCGTCTCTTCTATCAAAGACGCATTCGGCATCCGCGCCGGGCCGGCTACAGCTGTCAGTTCACCGATTGCGCAACTTCTCCAGCCTCGCATTGTATTAGTAGAATCAGAACCGCGTGATGTTTCTGATGTGATGATATATGTAAGATGGTTGGCTATGATCAGCGGGGCAGCAGTAATGATTGTGGTTGCGCTTGGGCTTTATGCAATTTCTTTACATACCCCCCTTCCTTTCTCAGCTTTTAATGTTAATATCCTTCTCTTTGGCTTCATTTCTTCCCTTATTATCAATTTTCTTTCTCTGAAAAAAGGCTATACTGACGAAGATTCTTTTGATAGTTTCTCAGAGATTAGTGCGCTTGGTCTGAATAGCTTTTCAACTCCACTATCCTATATATTGTCTGCAAAGATTCTTTATCCTATCGTACAATTTCTTCCCCCAATTAGTTTTACGGTAGGGATATTGGTAAATTCGTCTCTCATTAAGTCATTTTCGGTCTTTGCCTGGGGATTTCTGGGGATTCTTGCGGTAGCTGATTTTGTCTTTGCAGGCAAAAGGTTTAGACATAACTCTTTTACAAGAAAAAGGAGCATTAAATATTATACATTTATCTGCGCTCCGCTAGCGGAGGAGAGGTTTCTCAGCATGCCTGTAGAACCGTCCCCAAAGGGAACTGCAAGTTCTGTAGTTTCCGCGCGTTTAAACACCGAAGCAGAACTGATTGCGCGAGAGATAGAGTCACTCCTGCAGCGCGGGGCCTTAAGCGCGGATGATTTGACCCGGGGCCCGGGATTTGCCGAATTGCACGCCCGTCTGCACCGGCTTTACACTGGGGTATTCCTTGAGACAGGTGATGTGCCGATCGATATGCTGCAATTATTAGCCATTCTCTACAGCCCGGGCATAGGAAGGGTTATTCGCGTCGTGCTGGAGATGATAAACGGGGGGCAGGAGGAAGAGGCAAAAAAATTTGTGTGCGATTATTTCCACATCAAAAGAGCCGACCTGGATGCCGATCCGGATGTCTTTATCTGGATGCCTGAAGGTATCTCTGCGGATGGAATTAAGGCAGTCGTGTTTTCTGATTCTTCATCAAATTTGGGTTTTGGCGATACTCATTGGTTGACTATGGTCTTTACGGCTATGGGTAAGGCAATGTTGATTACGCACTTGGCGCATGTGCCGACTGCCATATGCCTGGTGAAAGACAAGAAACCGGAGAAACTTGAAAAGGCGCTCTGGCTGGCAAGTTCGGTATTCACGAATGCCTGCCTTATGTTAGAAGATATTCACGCAAGAAAGAGTTTCTCCCTTTGGCAGGAAGCCAATCGCGTTTCAGCTTTGCATGATCTTAATAGGATATATTGGCACGATGACGCAACCGGAACTGCCATGAATGTTGCGTTGCATTCGATCATGCGTCTTATTAAAGTAGGGAAGAAATTAGGC
>JAHISH010000210.1 GCA_018818365.1 Candidatus Omnitrophota bacterium
CCATTGTAGAATAATGACTCCCGCTAAGACTCCGATCGCAATTTTATAGTGACGTTCCCGCTTCGCTTTCATGCAAGATTAGTTATTCTGTTTATAAAATTTAATGCCTTTAAGCACATCTACCGCCCGCATCAACTGATTGTCATTTTTATATTCAAACGGTTTTTGTGTTTCCGTGGGCGGTTCTTCTTTTTCGTTCTTCTCTTCTAATTTTTCAAATATCTCTTTCGACTTCTCCATCGATTGTTCCTGCGCGGCAGGTGTCTCAACAATGAGTATATCGTCTACTTCTATATTCGGCTCCACTCCCTTCCCATGGATCATGTTCCCTAGGGGAGTGAAATATTTGCTGGTGGTCAAACGCAATGCCGAGCCGTCGCTTAAGGGGATAACCGTCTGCACCGAGCCCTTTCCGAAGGATTTTTTCCCGATGATGATGGCGCGCTTATAATCCTTAAGGCACCCCGCGACAATCTCGCTTCCTGAGGCAGACCCCTCGTTGATTAAGATCGCCATTGGTATATCGGTAACCGGACGTGACGCACGCGCATAAAATTCAAAATTCTGCGCAGCTTTGCGGCCCTTAGTAAATACAATCTTTTCCCCTTGCTTGATAAATCTTTCAGTGACTTTGACCGCCACATCCAAGAGCCCCCCGGGGTTATTGCGTAAGTCAAGGATCAGCGCATTCATTCCCTCTTCCTTGAGCCTGTTAAGTACTTCGGTAATATCCTGCGAGGTGTTCTCTCTGAATTCGACCAAGCGGATATACGCGATGCCGTCTTCAAGGATCAGGGCTTCTTTTATATCTTTAATCTTGATAATATCGCGCACGATTTTGAATTCGATGATTCTATTCTCCGATTCGCGCAATACCGTAATATTGACCGGTTCCATGGGTTTGCCGCGTAGTCTCTTAACCGCATCTGACAGCGACATGTCGCGGGTGAGTTCATTGTCGATTTTGACGATACGGTCATTTGATTTTAATCCGACCTTCCAAGCCGGCGTATCCTCGATCGGAGTCACCACGGTCAATAATCCGTCTTTCAGGGTGATTTCAATTCCTAGTCCCCCGAATTTACCTTCCGTATCGACTTTGAGTTCATTGTAGGTATCCGGATCCATAAATTGGCTGTGCGGGTCTAACGCGGAAAGCATTCCTTTTAAAGAACCATAGATAAGGTCTTTGGGTTTTGTCTCATCGACGTATTCGTTTTGAATGATCGCCAAAGTATCGGCAAAGAGCTCTACATTGCGGTAGAGGTCGTCATTGTTTTTTTTCTCACGTTCCATCGCCGAGACATAATACCTTGTCCCCGCCATCAGGCCGCTAATGAGTACTATCGCGATTACAAGCAGCTTTGACTTACGCATCCGGTAACCTCCGTTTTAAGACTTCTTGGACTATCTTAGGGTTAGCTTTTCCTTGGCTTTTTTTCATTACCTGGCCCACCAAAAACATAAGGGCGTTCTGTTTTCCCGAGGTAAAGTCATTTACCGACTTAGGGTTTTCTTTAATTACTTCCTCGGCGAATTTTTCAAGCGCGCTGTCGTCAGATATCTGATAAAGGTTCTTATCTTTAATAATCGATGAGGGGGATTCTTGAGTATCGAGGGATTCAGTCAAAACTGATTTTGCGGCCAGGTTCGATATCTGATTCTTCTCTACTGCCAAAACAAGCGCAATAAGCTCCTGGGACCCTCCGGGTATGGGTAATTCATGGAGGCTGCAGGTGCGGTTATTCGCCTCTGAGAGTAGCGGGCCGATCAGCCAGTTGACTATTATTTTCTTCTCTTTTCCGGGGTATGCGGTGATGCATCCTTCTGCAAAATCAGCGTCTTTTTTAGATATTACCAGAATCTTGGCGTCGTATTCAGAAAGATTATATTCTTTCATCACCCGCCTCATGCGTTCTTGCGGTAATTCGGGGATAGTGCGTTTGATATCTTCTATCGTCTTTTGTCCGATTTGCAATGAAGGTAAATCCGGCTCCGGGAAATAGCGGTAATCTTGGGCCTCTTCCTTCGTGCGCATCGATAATGTTTTTAAAGATTTGGTATCCCAAAGCCGTGTTTCTTGCGTGATCGGTGTGCCTTCTTCTAAGAGTTCGGTCTGGCGTTTGATCTCATACGCAAGCGCTTCTTTTACGGCGCGGAATGAATTCATATTCTTTAATTCGGATTTAGTCCCTAACCCAGTAGTGCCCGCGGGGCGTAACGATATATTGGCATCGCAGCGAAGAGACCCTTTCTCCATATCGCAATCCGAGACATCCAGATATTCCAGGATACTCTTCAGGGCAGTTAAATACTCCCAGGCTTCTTGTGGCGAGTATATCTCGGGTTCGCTGACGATTTCAAGAAGCGGTATCCCGGTACGGTTGAAATCCACAAGGCTATCGGTATCGGTGTGCATTAATTTCCCGGCATCTTCTTCCATATGTACCCGGTGTATGCCAATGCGGCGCGGTGTTCCCTCAACGTCTATATGGATAAATCCGTGCAGCGAAAGCGGAAGGTCATATTGGGATATCTGATAACCTTTGGGAAGGTCCGGATAAAAATAATTCTTGCGGTCGAATTTAGTGAACTCCTGGATTGTGCAATTAAGCGCAAGCGCTACTTTAATGGCGTACTCCAGCGCGACCTTGTTATATACCGGCAAAGAACCAGGCAATCCCAGGCAGACCGGGCAGGTCTGGGTGTTTGGCTCGTTGCCGAACTGCGTTGCGCAGCCGCAGAAAGCTTTTGTTTTTGTCTTTAAGTGCAGGTGGACTTCTAGTCCTATGACTGGTTCGTATTTCATCTTATACTTGTGGTTTCATGGTATGCCACGGCGTGCTCTGCTCATACGCATAGGCGATCCGAAAGAGGGTCTCCTCGGCAAAGGGTTTTGCCAATAGTTGCATCCCTACCGGAAGCTGCGCGCGCGTAAACCCACAAGGGACCGAGATTGCAGGGATTCCCGCAAGGTTCGCCGAAATAGTATAGATATCTGAAAGATACATGCGTAAGGGGTCACTTGTTCTCTCCCCGATTTTAAAGGCTGGAGTCGGGGAAGTCGGGGTTAGTATGCAATCGCATTCTTTAAAGGCTTTCTCGAAATCGTTTTTGATAAGCGTGCGTACTTTTAATGCGCGCAGGTAATAGGCGTCGTAGTAGCCGTGTGATAAGACAAAGGTTCCCAAAATGATTCTTCTCTTTGCTTCCTGGCCAAACCCCTGTCCGCGGGTTTTTTTATACATTTCAATAAGCCCGCCTTTGGAAAGGTTCTTGGCACGGAACCCGTATTGGATCCCATCGAATCGCGCCAGGTTAGAGCTTGCCTCTGCAGTCGCAATGATGTAATACACCGGTACTGCGTATTGAGTATGCGGCAGAGAGATCTCTTGGCATTGGCACCCAAGTGATTTTAGTTGCTGGATTGATTCTTCTATGACTTTCTTTACATCTGGGGCTATTCCCTCGACAAAATACTCTTTAGGGATCCCTATCTTTATATTTTTTATCTCTTCTCCGATTGATTTTGTATAGTCAGGGACTTCCTGATTTATCGAAGTTGAGTCCAAAGGATCAAACCCGGCGATGGTATTTAAAAGTATTGCTGAGTCTTTTACGTCTTTAGTCAGCGGGCCTATTTGGTCGAGGCTTGAGGCAAAGGCAATTAGTCCGTACCGCGAAACCCGGCCATACGTGGGTTTAAGGCCTACTACTCCGCAGAAAGATGCCGGCTGGCGGATTGAGCCTCCGGTATCCGACCCCAATGCCCAAAGCGCCTCATCTGCCGCAACTACTGCTGCTGAACCTCCGGAAGATCCGCCCGGCACAGAGTCCAGGTTCCAAGGGTTAGAGGTCGGCCCGAAACAGGAGTTTTCCGTCGATGACCCAAAGGCAAATTCATCCATATTA
>JAHISH010000211.1 GCA_018818365.1 Candidatus Omnitrophota bacterium
AAAATACAAAGATGACCTCTTTAAGATATATCCTCTCTCCTTCCATTACTATCAATCGCGTAAGAATGAACAAAGAGAAGCGTTGCGGCTTATCGGAGAAAAATTAAAACTTTTAAAAGAAATGGGGCACATCCGTAACGGTGTGTTGACGGAAAAAGGGCTCTTTGCTAAGACGGTATACGGTTATGAATTACTCTTATCCGAGCTCTACGAAACACGGATACTTGAGCAGTTAGATGCCTTTGGATTAGGGGTCCTGACTGTGTCAATAGTCTTTGAACCGCGTAAAAATCAGCAATTTCCTTTGGGAGTCTCCAAGGGTAGTCGCAAAATAAAAGAGTTATGCGAAAAAATCTATCTCCAACTACAGGAGAAAGAACGCAAGCACCGCATCTATCCTTTTATTAAACTTCCCTCATTCCATCTAAGTGTCGCGATGGAATTCTGGCTGCGCGGGACTTCATTCGATAAGATCCTGCAGTACACCGATACTGACGAAGGAGAAGTAGTGCGCTATTTCAGGATGAGCGTGCAGATATTACGGGAAATAAAAGATGCCCCTGTCGTTTCACATATCCTCAAAGACACCATTAAAGAGACCATCCGAGTGATCAACCGCGACCTAATCGACGCCGAGAAACAGCTCCGTGAAAGTTAGGGGACGCTCCCCCAAACAGCACCCTTTTGCTTTCCAACTCATTCTAAAATAATAAGTTATAAAACCACCTATTTCAAAGGGTCTCCCCCATGGGAACGTACCCGTTTTCCAGTTTCTTAAGCGATTTTTAGGATGAATTCGTGGGTATACTCCAGCCACCTCTTCAAATAATCCCATATTCCTTGTTGTTTACGGTAATGTTTTCTCGTACGGCGCGCAGTTGACTTACGGTGTACTCTTCTCATCTTCAGCCTCCTTCTTCTCTTGCGTCATCGCCTTAAACTCCTTATCCAGATTATTCCTCGACAATTCATAGAGAATCTTTTTAAGGGTCTCCGGGGAATCGATATCCTCTCCGCTTAAACCCAATTCCCGGGCCAAATTAACCAGCGTCTTGAGGATATCGTTGTGGGTAAGCTTTTTGCCTGTAGAAAAGAGCGCGTCTTTCCCGAGCTTATCCAGAAAATCCACTTCCTGACGATCAAGCATAGTAATAACCCTGTGTTTGATTGCTGCTTTCTCTTCTTTCTTCATGGGATACCCCCTTCTTACCTCCGGGGAGGCCGCTTCCCTTCTTGGGAAAGCAGCACTCCTACCGTCTGATTTAACCTTCCGTGGCTATTGCAAATAAAAACCCTGGCAAACTTGTATCGGCTTGCCAGGGCTAAGGTTCTAGAATCCCTTTTTGGCAACCCCGCTACCCCTCACCACTCGTGGTGGGGGGCCGGAAGCTTTGCGCCCCAGCATTGCTGCTAGTTTGCCTTTTACAATTAGGATACTAAGACGAAATTGTCAAAGTGTCAGATTACAATTGAAGTATACCATATTTGCAGGCGATTTTCAAGGTGTCCCAGAAGGCGTGAAATTTACTCTTCTCACCAATCCCTTCCTTTGGTATACTTAGAAAGCGTTAAACTGGAGAAGACGAATTAGCTAATGTATTATTCTAGCGCACAAAACTACTGGAAACATTCCTGCGCACGTATAAGTGAAAAAGAACACCACCTCTTAACGCAATATGCGGGAAGTGTTGATAAGAACTTTTGGGTCCTTGACATCGGAGACCATCCCTCTTCCCTGACCAAAAGTCCCTTTATCCCCGCCCACTGGATCTTCATGGATCTCAGTCACGAAAACCTGCACAAATTCGATGAGAAATATGCGAGAATCCAAGCAGATGCGCAATTTCTCCCTTTTCTTGGTAAGAAGATTAACTGTATTTTCTCCCGGTATGTGCTTGAACATCTTCCCGATATCGATACCTTTCTCCGGGAATCACGGCGGGTACTAAAGAAGAACGGGACACTTGTCGCAGTCATCCCCAATTTGTATTATCACCTGCATTGGACAGGCTACATGCTCCCATTCTCTATACAGAAAAGACTTTGGCGGGCATTACGAGGAGTCGATTTGAATTATCCGATTTGTTATACCGCAAACACCCAATCTCGGTGGAACACGCTTGCCAAAGAATACAATCTCGAAATAGTATATTTCAAGTACTATAACGCACCTTCAGCGTGGCTACTCAAAATCCCCCCTCTATTCTGGATCAATGAACTCCTACATCAGATACTTCGCATCCCCTTTTTAAAGCATTTTCGTTCCTCTATCCTCATCGCCGTTCGTTTCCGCAGTTAACCCCGTTTCAATAATCTCTTGCGCACATGCGCGCGCATGCTCATAGGATTCATCGATCAAGAGATAGCGGTGTTGCCCGGCACGACCGACTAAGAAAAGATTCTTAATCCCGGTAGGGCATCGAATATTCCGCCGTAACGCATCATATCCGATTAAATACGTTGGAGAAGTAAAAGGAACTTTATGTATCCGGTAATATTCTATTTCTTCGTTGTTGAGCTGATATACCTGACAAAGCTGCTTCTGAACAAGATCGCATAACACTAATTCCGGCATACGCCATACATGATCTTCTTCATTGCACGTAATCTCTACCTCCATAATTGTCTTGCCCTGAGGAGCGACAAAAGAAGCGGCATTTTTCGGTTCGGTGATGCGAAAGAAAGTAAATTCTTTGTCAGGGAACCAATTAATGACCCCTCGCATCACTTTGTTTCTGGCAATAAAAAATACCAAAAGGATGGTGTTACGGAAACGAAGCCGCCTATATGCCTCCAAGACATCGGTGTTACGCACCAACCCGGAAAGTGCCGGCAAAGGAATAGCGCTGATAAGCACGTCAACCGGGATTTCCTTTCCCTTCACATTAATCGCCTCTACGCGGTTGTCCTTAACATTGATTTCTTCCACAGGAGCATCCAGATATATGCAATCTTTAAACCCTTCACAAATCTTATGGCAAACCTGTTGAATCCCTTTCCGAGGATACACATGAGTAAAATGTTTCTCCCTATTCCCAAAGGAAAACGTCCGGCCGCCGCTTAATACCGAAGTAACCATATTAAACATAAGACGAGTTGAAATACTCGGTAATTTACGGTCAGCAAAATCAACGGAGAGTTCCTCAGGATCCACCCCCTGCCATTTTCTAATCAAAGGAAGCCATATATCCTGTGCGATAGAATCTCCAAACGCGCGTCGTATGTACGCCCCGAACGAAGCACCTTCCGTATTGTTCCGGATAGAATTACCGAACAACACACCAATCGCAGAAGAGACATAGCGAGGATACTTCATAATGCCAAAAGGGAATTTTATGAATGATCCGTTCACAAAAACCTGATAATCGAATGGAATATACACATATTCATCATCGGTTAAACCAATTTTTTTTATAAACTCGTGATACGCGTAGTGAGGACCGATATCATACAGATATCCGTCTTGAGTATAACTCCGCATCAACCCACCAAGGGCATTTTCCTTTTCGTATACGCAGACTCGATATCCTTGCTGTACAAGATACTGTGCGCAACTCAATCCGGAAATCCCTGCGCCAATAACCACTATCCGCATATCTTTTCTCAAAAGTACCGAACCTCCTTACCAGGAATTTGATGCATCCTATTATTCTTGCGAATATTCAATTCATAAAAGAACGCAACCCCTCCCAATAACGCCGTACATCCTGCAGGCTGCGTACTTTCTTAAATCTATTCAGCAGATAAGTAGCTCTAAAATAATAACTGCGGTACGCACTATTATAGAGCTGCACCAACTGATGGGGATCAATCCCATCCAACTTGATTAAGGGATGAAATCCATCTAAAAAATCATACAATTCCAACCCTTCGTAACGCAAAAGGTGGCGCGCTTTACAATATTCATACAATTGCGTCCCGGGAAACGGCACAACAAAGTTATACGCGGTAAAATCGGTATCCAGCTCAATCGACAGCTGTATTGTATCCCTTATTGATTTTTCTGTTTCCCCGGGGAAAGCAAGCATATAGAAGGCACGGGTTTCAATCCCTGCGTCTTTGGTACACTTGATTGCTTCCTGAGCTTGCGCACGCACACTACCTTTGGCAACTTGACGCAGCAACTGGGAACTTGCTGTTTCAATACCATACCCAATAGAAACGCATCCAGCCCGTTGCATGATTCGCAAGAGGAGACGATCAACAGTATCCACTCTTGTATTACAACTCCAACATATATTCACGTTGTCTTGTAACAAAAGATCGCATAACGCCACTATTCTTCTTCTATCGACAGTGAATATATCGTCGCTAAAAGCCACTTCGCGTATTCGATACTGTGCAATTAATTCCTTAATCTCATTTACCGTCCTACGTGGCGATTGAGTGCGATAGTATGAGCCAAAAACATTCTTAGAACAGAAACTGCAGTCAAAGGGACACCCCCGCGACGTCACCATATTAGTCGCAGGAAGACG
>JAHISH010000212.1 GCA_018818365.1 Candidatus Omnitrophota bacterium
CCGCGCAGTATTCTTCATCCATACGGCAAGCGACCCGACCGTAGAATGCCTCTTGGTTCCTGATATCAGCCTTGCCGTAGCTGAGCAGTTTGCCCTTTCCGGCAAGAGGGTATTGGTGCTCTTAACGGATATGACTAATTTCTGCGATTCGCTTAAGGAAGTTTCTATCACCATGGAGCAAGTTCCTTCAAACCGAGGATATCCCGGTGATCTCTATAGCCAACTTGCGCAGCGTTATGAAAAGGCATGTGATTTCGAGGGAGCCGGATCAATCACGATTCTTGCCGCAACGACAATGCCTGGAGACGATGTGACCCATCCAGTCCCGGATAATACAGGGTATATTACCGAGGGGCAATTCTATTTAAAAGGAGGGGTTATTGAACCATTCGGTTCCCTGAGTCGTCTTAAGCAGCAGGTAAATGGTAAGACACGAGAAGATCATCGTACGATCATGGATACCATGATTCAGCTTTTTGCCAGTTATCGCGAGACCCTGGAAAAACAGGCGATGGGATTCCAGATGAGTGCCTGGGATAAAAAATTATTGCGATATGGGAAGTTCTTTGAAACTGGAATGATGTCGCTTAAGGTGAATATTCCCTTGGAAAAAGCCCTTGAGAGGGGCTGGGAAATTTTAGGCGCTTGTTTTACGCCGGAAGAGACGGGAATCAAGAGTTCTATAATTGAAAAGTTCTGGAAATGGCAAAAATAAAACTGACCAAGGGGGAATTAAAGCGCCAAAGAGATGCCTTGCGGCAGTACCGACGGTATCTTCCGACTCTGCAGCTTAAAAAACAGCAGTTGCAAATGGAGATAGTAAGACAGGTTGGTGTGTGGGAAGGCAAGATGCGCCAGGAGGTAGAAAAGAGAAAGGCGCAAGTGCCATGGGCAGGGCTTCTTGCGGAGGGAGGAGTCAATGTTCTATCTTTATTAGGAGAGCCTCGCGTCGTGACCTACGGGATTAATATCGCGGGCGTTGATATCGAGATCTTTGAAAGAGTGGATTTCTCGATTGAGGAGTATGATTTGTATCTAATCCCTTTATGGGTTGATGCAGCAGTAGAGATTATTAAAACAATAGTGGCGTTACGCAAGGAGATAGAAGTTTTGGACAAGGGAATTCAGGTTTTAAGGCGCGAATTGCGCATTACCACACAGCGCGTTAATCTTTTTGAAAAGGTTAAGATTCCCGAAGCAGAAGAGACAATCCGTCTCATTAAGATTTATATCGGCGATCAGATGGCAAATGCCGTGGGGCGCAGCAAGATTGCCAAACGCAAATTAGACGAATTGGTTTTTGAAGGGGTTGCCGCATGATTGTTTCGATGAAAAAGATTACCGTGGTTACGCAGGCAAAGGATGCGGATGATGCCGTGCGCGCCTTGGGTGCTTTAGGGGTGGTGCATGTGGCGCATCAAAAAAATCCCCAAAGCAAGAATATTAATGATATTCAAGACGATTGCGCGCTTCTGCGGCGCGCGTGGGAGATACTTCCCTGTGACAAGAACGCGACTGCGGGAATTTCCGCTATCCCGCAGGATTGGAAGATACGGGCTAGGCACATCATTGATTTGCATAAAAGGATCGATCAATTGCAAGAGTTCGTACGGTCGCTAGCCCATAAGATTGCCCAATGGGAAAAGTGGGGAGATTTTGACCCGGCAGCCTTGCAGGAGCTGCGCGCGAAAGGCATCTATGTGAAGCTTTATCAGATTCCGGAGAAAGAAATCAAGAGGCTTGCCGGAGAAGCGATAGTAAAAGTATTCTTTGTCTCTGCGGGATTAGCGCATTGCGCGGTTGTTTCGCGTAAAGAAATTGAGATAGGGTTTAAGGAATTGGAGCTACCTACGCAAAGCCTGGCGAAGATGAAGGCGCGTATTGTCGAAGACGAGAAGGCCATCGGAGTCCTGCAAAAAGAATTAACGGATTGCCAGCGCTCTTGCCCGTTTTTGCGCAGAGTGTTGAAAGAGCAGGAGAAGGAATTGGAATTTGCTTCTGTTCTCGGTGGAATGGGAGAAGCGAGGACATTGGCGTACCTGCGCGGGTATGTGCCTTTCGATGCGGTAGGCCTATTAGAAGAAAACGCGAAAAAAGAGCATTGGGGGCTTCTTGTTGAAGATCCCGGCCCGGACGATAGTGTGCCGACTTTATTGCGTAATCCCCGGTGGGTTTCTCTTATCAATCCTGTCTTTAAGATGCTGGAGATCGTGCCGGGATATCAGGAATTAGATATTAGTTTATGGTTTCTGGTATTCCTTTCTCTCTTCTTTGGGATGCTGGTGGGAGATGCCGGGTATGGATTAGTGGGAATTATTACTGTTTTTTTAGTGCAACAAAGGATAAAGAAGAATATACGCACCCCTGCGATCTTCTTTCTGTTCTATCTATTCTTTAGTTGTTCGGTTGCATGGGGTCTTTTAAGCGGGACCCTTTTCGGCCAGCAATGGTTGGACCGCATGGGAGTACAGCCGCTTCTTCCGGCATTACGTAACGACCGCAACGTGCAAGTTATTTGTTTTTTCTTAGGGGCGCTTCATTTAAGCGTTGCCCACCTTTGGCGGGCGATTCTGAAGTTCCCTTCGATGGCGGCATTCGCGGATCTTGGGTGGACTGCGATCTTATGGGGGGTTTTCTTTCTTGCAAATACGTTGATTTTAGGCGCCAGTCTCCCTTGGTTTACCCGATGGCTTTTTATTCCGGGGATTGCCGCAGTGATATTATTTACCAGCCCCCAGCGTAATTTGCTTAAGGGAGTTGGCGCAGGGTTGGGGGCTTTATCTTTGAGCCTGGTGAATACCTTCACGGATGTAGTCTCTTATATCAGGCTTTTTGCGGTGGGATTAGCCGGCGTGGCCATTGCCGATGCCTTCAATGCAATGGCGTTAGGGATTGGTTTCAATACATTGGTGAGCGGATTTTTTACGGTATTGATCTTGATATGTGGGCATCTTTTGAATATTATTTTAGCGCCGCTTTCGGTAGTCGTGCATGGCGTGCGGTTGAATGTGCTTGAATTCTGCAGCCACGTTGATATAAAATGGAG
>JAHISH010000213.1 GCA_018818365.1 Candidatus Omnitrophota bacterium
AAAGCTGTCTCAATAAACCCATGCCATTCGGGAGCTTCCCAAGCATAGAGGTGCGTAGAGAAGACGAATAAGTAGACTGCACCAATGAGGCCTTTCAAGCGCATAACTTACCCTTTAATCCACTGAACAGGTGTCTTACGCAAGTACCGTTCGGTAAATATATCATCTCCCAGGCCGATATCATAGGTAACTTCGTTAAATTGCGTAACAGTAGAAGATCCGGAATTTAAATCAGAAGCCTTCATGGTTACAATAGTGGGGTTGCCTTGAATCTCTTGGGTCTTTAAGACCTCAATGGTACGGTACAAGGAATCTTGCTCGTCGTAATAGTGCGCCTTCATAGGAATAAAGGTCTTCTTATCTACCCAAACCTTGTAATAGGCAAACTCCACCTGCGCTGCATCCTTCGGGGTATTCTTCAAGATATAAAAATCGCCTTCTTCTTTTTCGAATTCATGGGCATCAAGACTGACGCTTCGCCCAGAGACATCTTCGTAAAGAAAATTCGTCCCCGCGAAACTCGAGCGTTTATCGGATGCGGCAATACGCCGCACCAGGTCCATCGCCGACAGATACAGCCAACGGTCATCGTCTTTATCAATGTGTTTCCATACGATATAAGCCATTCCTTTTACATCGGCTGGTTTGTGAAAATAGACATAATATTTTTGCGCACCGTTCTCTTCTATATTGAGGCGCAAAATAGTCATCTGTCTTTCTCGGGTTCGCCCTTGCGCATCGGTTATGGTCATGGTAACCAGGGATTTCCCGTCTTTACCCTGATAATACGATATAAAACTTGCTTTTTTCGCTAATTCATCCGCGTCAGGCTGAGCAAGACCTCCCACCGCAATACCCATACACAGAAAGAATGCTACCAGGAACCGTTTGATCATCTCTTCCCTCCTTCCGGGACTACTGCGCAGAGCCGGCTGCGAGAAACAATGAAGCACACCACCGACAGCACCACTACAATCGCAATAGCAATCATCGTGGCGATATTCCAACGTACAGAAAGATATGCGAAGAGCACATATGCGACTGCCCCTGCTACTGCGAGTGAAAATAGAAGACACTGTTTCCATGAACAGAGAAACTTCCCTTCTGCCTGGCTAAGAATCACCCTCGGATACGCCGAAACAATCGCAGGCAAAATGAGAAGTGTTCCAATGCTGGCGCAGAGCATAATTGCGAACATAAAAAAACCTACCGTGTTATACGGCACAAGAGGTGAAATAAAAAGCGGAAGAAATCCTATGGAAACTACTAAGGCATTGCGCAGGATAGCGCGATACGGAGCGCGAAACATTTCTTCAGAGGTCCTCTGCCAATCTTTTTCTCTCGCGTAAATTGCCTTGGCGCGTTCGATGAAATGGATCGCAAAATCGATGGCAAGCCCCAACGTAAGCGCGGAAAGCACCGCCACCGGCATATCATACTCCTTCCCCATAAATCCGAGCGTACTGTAAATAAAAAGTACCGTAACCGTCATCGGGACCATCGCGACCAATCCTGCTAACGGGGAACGCAGCAAGATCATCATCATAAACAAAACAATTATGAAACTCCCGATAAAATTCCAAAGCATACCCACTACCATCTTATCCTGCCATACCATATTTATATAGGTCAACCCCGACCAATGATGACTAACCTCTAGGGGAGCGGGATTTTCTATAAGAAACTTCTCCACATCACGTTCTACCTTCGCCATATCCTGGTTATCCCCGGATTTAAGCTGCAGCCAAAGATTTAAACGTGAATAATCAGGGGTGACAAAATGCCAGAGGTCATCAGGCTTATGGGAATTTTCAAAAGAGAACAGGCACTGTGCCACTGCCTGCCGGGTCTTCGGGATGATATTATACGCTTTATCCCCGCCGAGAAGCTCGTAGTGAACCTTCTTGGTAATGTCTGCCAATGAGGTAGACTTCCCGACCCCGCCTTGCGCGACAAGATACTTCTGCAACCTTTCAATATAAGAAAGCAATGCCGGTTCCTTAAAGACCTCACCTTCTTTATTCTGCGCGTCAAATACCAGATACGCACTATAGGTCCCGCCGAAATGCTTATTCAGCACAATATCCGCAATGCGAATAGGATGCCGCTTGGCGAACCATTTGGTAGGATTATCATTAATACGTATTTTAGAAATACCATACAGGGACAAAACGATTAGGGCGAAACTCGAAATCAGAACAACCCTCCACCTCTTCACGGTAAACCTTCCCATCGCAACCAGAAAGCGAGACATGACACTTTCTTTTAGTTCCTCATGTGTGGCGCCGAAGTCCTTGAACTTCTCTTCTTTAAGGAGCGCGATATACGCGGGGATAAAAAACACGGTTGCTGCCCACGCGACTGCTACTCCAATCGCCACAAAAACACCAAAAGCCTGTATGGGCGGAATCGGCGCAAAAGATAGTGAGAAGAATCCGGCCATAGTCGTTAAAGTGGTAAAGAGATTCGGGACAAAGAGACCTCTCAACACGTGAGTAACCGCTTTATTCTTATTTTTGTAGTGTGGATAGGTTTCAAAGAAATCACTTAAGATATGAATAGAGTCTAAGACGCATATGGGCAAAAGAAAGATAGGGATCATCGAACTCATGATATGGATAGGAAAACCAACCCCTACCAAAAGCCCCATCGTAATAATCACAACCTGTACCGCCATCACTATAGGTAAGAGTACAAGTTGAACAT
>JAHISH010000214.1 GCA_018818365.1 Candidatus Omnitrophota bacterium
GCTGTGTTCCGGAGAGACCGGCTCCCTGCTGTATTTCTCTGATCAATCTTTCTTCTCTTATAATAGGCGAACTGACAATCCCTAATTGTCTTCTGTTTACGGAAGCTAATGCCAGGTCTTGCATGGTATCAACACCCTTCCACTCCAAAGGATCAGCGACAGGAATTGCCACTGCACGAAACCCTGCACGAGTAAGGCCTGCAATCGATTGCGCAAAATTAAATTCTCCTTTTCTGTTGATCGAGCCATCTAAAGGATTGGAATAAACCTTCATCTGCCCAGGTTGCCATGAAGGATTTTCTTCTCGTAAAATAGCGAATTCCTCTTCGGAGACCTGAAGTTGCTGCACAAAGAAATCACGAATAGTCTGTTCGGTGATTTCAGAGATCGCGCCCAAGTGAAGGCGTGACTGAAGAACCTCATTGACACTACGGCCTTCTCGCACAAGCATTCCCAATACCTGAGAAATAACCTGCCAATTACCGATAAAGACCCCGATATCATCTAGGCCGCGAGTAATCTCGGTTCCTTTTTTGCTTCCGATAAGATAACCTTCTGTATCAGTGAAAAGAGGGGCATATGGTTTCTCACGATACGCTGCCGCTACCGCAAGAGACACATCTCCCAATGCATAATAAATCGCAACCATCCAAAGTACCGTCTCCAACCGTAAAACCGCCTTATCTCCCCATATAAGCAAAATATCGCCTTGATATTCTCTAAGATTCTCTCTCGCTGCCCACACTGCCATGCCATCGCCTTTAATGAAATCCTGATACGCGAACTCTACCTGATAACTACGATAACCATACATCCCTAAAAGTGCGTGTATTTCTGTGTAACTATCTCCTGTTCGTACGATACCAAACGTATCTCTCCATTTACCCGGACGTACTACTACCAATGGCCTACGATTGAAACGCGAGAGTATCTTCAAGATAATCCTTATAATCGGCTTACCGTCGATTTCTAAGAGCGCTTTGTTGCGGCCTCCGAAACGGCTGCCGATGCCTGCGGCAGTCACCATAGTACGTAACAGCCTGGGGGGGGGCCTGAATTCTGCGATATCTTGTATCCCTAATAATCTAAGGGTTAAATTTTTTATCTGTGGAAAGTTAATCTCGAAATGACTATAATCCCTGACCAAGCGACTAAGTTCTTCTCGCTTACCGGACTGTTGCCGAATCTCCTTTAAAGGAGAGCTACTTGAATCATCATCTTGCCGTGCATGCATACGCATCAAATGTCTCTCCAGTCTACTGCATTCACGTATTAATCGCTCAATTTTAGCTTCAATAGTATTACGCCTGGAGAAGAAGATTACTCCCAGGAATCCTGCGGCGGCGCCAATAACAACACCTGCGGCCATGGCGATCGTCTTATCTTGAAGAGGACTGGAAGAAACCTCCGGCAAATTTGATTGATCCCAAAGCGTCCGAGGATCAACGCCAAGCTGCCTCAATGCCAGCGCCGCATTATGTTGCGTCGCTGAACAAACAGATTTTAACGCACCTCCATAAAAATAGATTAAATGTTCTTTGCCAGCACCTAAATCCTTAAGTGCGGTCTCAAGGGTAGAATATAAATAGAAATTATTATCTGGGATTATCCGGGCTAAAAGTAAAATTGCCCTCAAGTTATTAATCCTGCCTCGCGCATGAAGCGCAACGATTGTCTCTACTGCCCTACGGCGAATGACCGGATAGGAAACATCATTAAGATACCTTTCTACTACTTGTAGCACCAATCGATCATATGCATCAACCCGAACTAAAAGGTTCAACAATGCCTCTCGCACGATTTCTGCCTCATGAGAAGAAAATTTCCCGATAAGCAGAGGCACTGCCCTTATAATCACTTCGATTGCACGAGAATACTTCCTATGCAGTATCTGAGATGCAATAATCTGAAGGCTCCTTAAAATATCCGCGATAACGGTATCAGATAAGGCCTTTCTCTCGTCAGAAGTAATTACATCGATAAGCGAACCTGCTGCCATGCGTCTTTGTAATTTTCTAATTGCACTCGCTTGCTGCACCCGCCCCTTGTGAAGTATGGCATCCTCCCAGCGATCTTCTGCAGAAAGAAGATAGCGGACAATTCCCATCCCGGAGAAAAGCATCAAAAACCCTCCCATTGTTCCGATAACATAGAACACCACTCTCTCTGAAAGATCTACCGGAGAAGACACCTTCCCGATTTGTTCCCAGACACCTTCCAAGGTAATTTGGTAGACGTCTGGGTGAGAAAGGGCCGTTGGGACGGAATCTGACTCCACCAGCCACGGAAGGTAATCAAATCCCTTTAAGTTCCCCAACGGCCATCTATTTATATGCGTCACCCCGGCAATTACCGGCGAAGACGCACCTCCTGCGCGAGCTACTTTCTTTTTTCTTCTCGTTCCTTGTTTCTTCGGTCTGTATCCTTGCAAAACCCTATCAAGCAAACGCCTTTCTTCCCTCGACAACTCTTCATCGCGGAACTTCCGGATCCCAAAAAGCCTGCGCTTACTTGGGAGAGAAAGTTCTACTCCTGTTTCGACAGCCTCTCTTGCAGCAACAATAGTCTCCCTATCAACGATGGAATTATATATATCTATGGCAACAGCAAGTCTCTCCGCTTCCAGCGCCCTTGTCTCTAAATCGACGTCGCTTCTGACCAGATCTGTAGATGTTAAATCCGAAGGGATAATAAGCCGCTGCAGAAATTGTATCCGCATATCAATCTGCATGTCAAATTTATTTGAGGCCTTGTCTATTTGGGCCTGAAGGCTTCTTTCTAACGCGTGGTTGGCTTTCTTGATCCCAAATACCTTCATATATGCTTTCACGACCAACGAGAACACCCTAGGC
The DNA here is from genome assembly GCA_018818365.1 of Candidatus Omnitrophota bacterium. Lineage (GTDB taxonomy): Bacteria > Omnitrophota > Gorgyraeia > Gygaellales > Profunditerraquicolaceae > JAHISH01. The sequence continues at coordinate 2,853 of JAHISH010000214.1, forward strand.
ATAGATTTTTGAGTAGACTGCCTTCGGGGCGTAAGGACTACTCTCGTCACATCGCCATAGATACTCCACATAATAGTGCACATTACAGAATAGCGGTACGCATTAAGAATTATCTCTTGTTCGGTTGATTCCAGCCTGTTAAATATCTTCATATCGCTTGCCCAGACCCATATATGCTGATATCCCAATAGTTCAGCGGGCAAGACTACCTCTTTTTCTTCACCCTGCCTCCAGACATAGCGTGCCACTGGCTGCGCATTCTGCAAGCTCCCAAATTCCGCATTATCTCTGCCGCACCGTTCAGCCACGTTATAAAGAATCCCCAGCGCCCTTACCCAGCCGCCCAAATCATCCACTCTCGTAGTTGGTTCTTCGATCGTCGGACGGCCGCTATTCTCGATCTCTTCCTGTACTCTTCTTCGTTCTAAATAGTACACCAGTAGGTCCTGAATGGAATGGAGTATTTCCGGCTCCTCTTGTGACACATGCGTCTCCACTGCAATCTGGTCATCTCCTTTTACCTGAGTGACCTTTGGCAGCCTGGCTATTTCAAGCCCCCCTCTTGTAAGGCGCTCATGGTGCTTTTTCGTAGCTTCTAATTCCGCCTTAAGCGATTCAATCTTCTCCAATTGCCTATCAGGATCACTTTCCGCATAGGTTCTTTGCTGCTGTAATGCTCTTTCTGCATCCGCAATGGCAAGCTCGCCAGCAAGCATCTCTTCTTCAGTACGGATAGGCCCATGTTCAGTCAATTTATCAATCTCCATACGAAGTATTTCTTGATATATGCTCCGCCAATCTCTTGGCTGATGGGCACGGCTTTCTTCTTGACGATATCGATTAAAATCCTCCCGCAGCCTAAGTACCGTTTCGAATATATCAGGGGTGGACAAAGGCGGAATATCCCCTTCTTCCAGATATACAAAGATATCCGCATCGGTTAAATCAGATTGGTGGACTTGAAGACTCCTTAATTTATTCTGGTGGAGAATGAAATCAACGCACCTGATGACAATCTCACGCAAAGGCCGCAGGCGCGGCTGACTGACCATTCGTGCGGCGATTTCCTTGCGCCGCAACGCACGGTCTCGTTCTCTGACAAAGGCGTATTTGGTGTACGGGTACGCATCCGCATCCCATTCTTTCTCATGCACAAAATGCGCTATCGCATCCGTGGAAGACGCAATACTCTGCGCGTCACTTTGTAATTGGGCTTCTATCTCATCCTCTCTTTTCTGCAAATCCTCTTTTCTTGCAGTATCTCTTTCGCGCGCCAATTCTCTCTTAAGCTGTACTGATTCCACACAGAGACGATCAAAGACATACATATAGAGCATATTATTCGCAAAGAAAATCCACGACTCTTCAGGAGTCAGGATTGCGTAGGTGTTAAGAAAAAGGCGGATATTCCCGATATCATCGACATCAGGATATGTTGCCGAATCATAGCTGCGCGGAGCTATCTTCTCCACTAACAGCTTGAACTGCCGACGTGCTTCTCTGCGTAAGGGGTCTTCGGGGTGCGAACCGCTCCAGCGTAAGAAAAGGAGAATCCTTCCAATCCAATATGTAAAGGTTCGCAGATTTCTCAAATCGGGATCCATCGGACGTTGGAATCCTGCGCGATGGCCTAAATGCGTTCTCAACTCCTCTCCCCTCTCCCGCTGCGTGACAAGGAGTGCCTCGATCTTTTCAAGCTTCGCTTCTGCCTCTCCCAAGTATTCTCTCAATGCACGTTGTTGCTCAGCAAGCTGTGCCTTCTTCTGTCTGTGCCGCGTGAGGACATAAGCGTAGAGCCTCCTTGTCTGCGCATCCTTATTCTCAGCAAGAAGTCCTCGTGCGAGTTCGCTCTTCTTATGTAACTCCTGAATCTCGTTTCTGAGGAGTTCAATTCCCTCCTCTTTACGCGCAATCCGCGCTCCAATCTCACCCTTAATCCTCTCAAGACATTGAATGAATTCTTCTAGATAGCCGGCTGCCAACTCTGTTGCATACCTCTCACCGATCTCCATTAACTTATTGACTAAGATAGGAATCAAACCTGGGGTGCCGGTCTCTTCGTATTGCATCCTCAAGAGATCGATATCAGCGCGGATACGTACTCTTTGCCCATCCGCCCCGTTCGCCTCCGCCGGGGAACTTGCACCAGAAGGACTATTCCCTCTATCCTCAAGTCTGTACTCACGCATCCATGACACCGCCATCCCTGCCCATATCAACATTAAGAAAACTCCGGGCACAGAGTATAAAAGTTGGAAGAGCGCCTGCGGCCCCAATAGAAAACTCAAAACTAGCAATGCACCTCCGATATTGGCAAGTGTATTAGATAAAGGATAGCTGCGAGCGGTTTTTTTCCCGAGTAAATAATCCGGGGGAAGAGAAGGCGTTGTCCTACGAGGAGTAAAAAGAGGCGATGAGGAAACTTCTCCCGGCTCGGGCTCTTGAGCGCGTAATGTTCTCAGCGCATTTCTGATAGCAAGTGCGGGAACGGAACGTAAGAAGTTTTGAGCCCCAGGAGAATCTTTCCCATCCATGACTAACTCTTTTTTTTCATCTAAGGCATAAATAGTATCTCTACCAACACTATCTCTCTTTTCAATATGCACCCGCACTCTGAAGCCCGGCTCAAGATGATATCGTGCGTTCCCTATCACTATCGATTCCCCTACCCGGAGACGAGAAAGCGGCTTAAAATATTGCTCATAAAGCTTCGCAGCATCAACCGGAGAGCTGGCACCCATAACAGGCACGGCCTCTGACACTTCCGCCATCATCACATCAGGCGCCTCAATGATATTTGCGACTATCTCCTTGAGCCGCCCCTCATTTAATTTCTTATAGACACTTACCAGAGAATTTTCATTGCCACCATTCGTCACCACCGCTGCATCCAACCCCTTTATCCAACTAACCTCTACTCCACCATTCTTAGGATGCCTTACTAACCATATATCCCTCTTCTGTCTCATCCCGATAAACGGCGAATGATCCACTCCATTGGCCTGACGCTCTCCCCCTAACACCCTCTCTAAACTGAAATCACCAAACGCAGGATTGATCCCTTGCGCCTGCTCCTGCGTAAGCCCTACTGATATATCATTGAATCTCAATCCCCCTAAATTTACTACCGAATCCATGCATCCGGGTAATGCCAACGCCCAACTCCCTGCCTCAAGACGCTGTCCCCATACCTTTACCAATCTCCCATCCTCTACCGAATACACATAATTCCACTGGATACCTTCTCCTTCGGTCACCTGCTTGATATCTAATCTGTATCCCTGATAATGACCAGGCCCCGTGGACGTTACCTGTCTGGAGCCAGGAATCCTATCATGCAGGAACAAGGTATCGTGTATCGTACTGACCTGCCCCTCTCCTGATCCCGTACAATACGGTAAGCCATTGCCTACAAGCAAGAATCCGTGGTTCATCATGTACATTACCATCAATTCTCTTCTTGCGAATTCTTCTGCGTCATAGACCACTCCCTCGGCATCCAATAAGTCCTGCGCTAACTTCCCTACCCCTTCATACCCTCGAAAATAGTATCCGCTCTCCCATTCTTTCTTCACTACCCCAAAGGTCCCGACAAATAAATAACTCCCCCCTCGGTCGCTTATTGCCATCCGCGACTCTTTCTCCGTTACTTCAAATCTCCTTGCATCATCTATCCCTTGCTCTATCCAATGCATTATCGTCGCGGTCTGTCCCGCGATAAGCTGTAACGCAGTGCTGAATTGGCTCTCCTCTCCCTCTAAAGTTAACGCAAATCCCTGCGCCGCTCGGTAGAAGACCTCAAAGTAATGCCCCCCATTCTTGCCTCCCCGTCGCTCCTTTAACCATCGGTTCATCTCCCTTACCAGCTGATCACTTAATCCGTCCTCCACGGGAGAGCTAGAAGGCACTGTTTTCCTTAAGGTAATTTCGGAAACGTCTGAGAGAGAAACGCTTGTCGTCTGTGCCGCCTTGGGAGCGACATGTTTAATTATTCCCAACGGCCCAAAAATAGCCCCTTCTCTCCTATATCGTTCTATAAGGGCATTAAACATAAAGAACGATCTCAAATAGCTTCCCAACAAAACTAACGGATTTTCGAGAGCGAATTCAACCTTATTTTTCCCATTACGTAAAACCCTGATCACGTGTGGTTGATCAAGAGAAAGAGGGAGATAACGGGATACATGTTCTCGATCAACAAAAAGAGGGAAGATATCATCCAAAATACCTCTTACTTTAGGGTCCCTGATAGCTCCAGAGCAGAAGACAACTTCGATATCTAACCCCGCTTCCCTCATTTTCATTTCGATCAAGAACTTCATAAAATAAATATAAGTTCCGGAAGTAACTTCATCGATGAGAACGATCTTATCGCCACTCTTAATATCCACCAGAAGCCCTGATGCTTCCAGTTGCCCCCATACTTTTTTCGCGAGCTCCCTGAAAGATTCATCGTTCTCATATAAATAATCCAGATGCGAAGATACCTCCCTATTAATATCCCGTAATCCCGGATCCAAATCTTCATTAAAACCACCACGAAACTTTCGGTAGATATGGTTAGTACTGGCAGAGACTAACTGACTATATCCCTCAGGAGAGATTGTGTCTTTTGAAATGATAAAGACCCTGTCTGCGTCTGCATGATTATCGTCTCTCAAGAGTGCGTCATAATATGATATTTCCGCAATTGCTCCTGCTTGCCGGCCGAAAAAGATCCTTAAATTCCCTTGCGGTATACGCGGCAGCGCCACCGCATAAAATTCAGACAAGTCCATAAAGTCTTGCACTGACCTTTGATTATAGCTAAACTCTATATGAAGATACTCTCCTACCACCCTCACTTCAAAATCGCCCAAGAGCATCAGATCCAAAAATACCTCATTCTTAAAGGTTCCCGCAGGAATATTAATCTGTGCTCCTTCTAATCTATAATGGATAGAATCGGTCACCAGATCGTATTCTAGTTGCGTCTCATTAAAAGGCACTCCGGAAACCCTTTCTAAATGCATACGTAAACAATTGATTGCTTCCGGTATCCTCAGTGACTCCGTAATCACTATCGGGATACTTCTCTTTTCTGGATCATACAAGGCTTCCATCAAATTGGGCATAAATCGGGAAAGACAACTTTCCACGGCTACCGATTCAAACTCATTACGACGGGAATTGTCAAGCGATGCCAAGATCTCTGTATAGCGGCGGCTCATGAGTCTTATAATCTCCATATTGGTGAATGGTCGGTAGAAACCTTGTTTATCAAGGGGAAAATCAGAGACATCGAGAGTGCGCCAATGATCAGTCAGATTAGAGAATTGCGGTATTCCTAAATCAAGGACAATTTCATTCTTCTTCACTGAGATTTTCGTAAAACCTCTTTTTGCCATCTTCATACCCATTCTAATCCTCTGGGCAATCCGTCCCACTGTTTTCTTATCAACTTCATCGGGTAATCGTATAACCAATGTATTATCTAATTCGCGAACAATTGTGAAACTTTCAGGAACAATGCCTTCCTCAGAGGTGGCAACGCGTATAATAGTGTGCGGCGAGCCGTATTGCGGATGGGAATATAGAAATTCCAATCTTCTCAGGAGCCGATTTAACTCCGTTATACTCATAAAATCAGATCCCTCTACCATCTTAAGCCATAGAGGGAACCCTATCTGATGTTCAATCAGTGCCTTTCGTACATGGCTATTCTGCTCTAATTGCAAGAGATCTAGGGTATCCTGAAGCGCTCCATCGCCCTCTCTATGGTAGTCTAGAAAAATATGAGAATAAATCTCGTGATACCAGACTACTGCCGCAGCCTTTATCGGTATCTGGAGAATACTGTCATGCGCGGTAACAATACGATACAGGACATCAACATCAGCAACCCAAATGCCTGCGTTACTTATGTTAACGTGAATGTAGACTGGGGTTTCAGGAAACTTTCTTCCTGAATTCCCTATGAGAAAGTTCATGA
>JAHISH010000215.1 GCA_018818365.1 Candidatus Omnitrophota bacterium
CAGGCCCGTCACTATCAAAACCAAACACAGCGCATGCACCATTCCTGACAAAGGGGTCTTCCCTCCCGATTGAATATTTACTTTGGTGCGAATGGTTACCCCTGCACCAGGTAAGCCGCCGAAAAGTCCGGAAAAGAAATTTCCTATCCCCTGACCGAACAACTCCCGGTTACTATTATGATGTGTCTTGGTCATGCGGTCACAGACCAAAGAAGTCAGAAGCGTATCTAACAACCCCAACACCGCCATAGCGGTAGCGGGTCCCAGCATAATGCGAAAAGTCTCCCAATTGATCTGTGGGATATAGGCCCGGGGAAGGCCTATGGAAATCGGTCCAATAATAGGTATAGAAAAACCAAGGATGCGAGAGAACGTGGTGCCAACAACCAGCCCCCCGAGAATCCCCGGCATCCCTTTGATAAGCCGTGGAGTAAGGTATACTGAAAGCAATGTCACTATCCCCACCGCAAGCGCCTCTTTGTTAAGATTAACCAGTGTCTCTGCGATTGTCTGAAGCGCTGCGCCAACGTTGGAAGCGGCAGGCATCCCGAAAAACGGATTAAACTGCATGATGAAGATGATAAGCCCTATTCCTGTCATAAAGCCGGATACAACCGGAAGGGGGAAATACTGGACATACTTCCCGACTTTAGTGAACGCAAATATCATCTGAATGATTCCGCTTAACGCGATAAGGCCAAAGACAAAAGCAAGATTATCCCGGTAGAGAAGAAAAATACTCGTGACGATTACCGTCATGGGTGCCGTGGGCCCGCTTATCTGGGCAGGCGTCCCGCCAAACAAAGAAGCAAAAAACCCTACGATGATGGCCCCGTATATACCTGCTTGAATTCCAAGGCCTGAAACAATGCCGAATGCCACCGCAACTGGCAGTGCCACCACCGCGGCAGTTACACCACCAACAATGTCTCCCTTGATATTGGTAGTTAAAGACTTTATATTTCCCTCTGGGCTAAAATCTTTAACGTATTCTTTCAAACGTCTGCTTACCATATTGGCCTTCCTCGTGAAATCATTCTCGCCTAAGGTACTTTAACAATGTAACACCCATAAACCAACTCCACAAGAAAAAAAGCGGCACGCTAATCATTTAAAGACCAGCGTGCCGGAGCGCATTAGTTTAGATCTCCCACTTGAATCCCGCGTTGACTCAACTGGCGGGGCTGACGAGATTTGAACTCGCGATCTTCTCCGTGACAGGGAGACGCCATAAACCAGACTAGGCCACAGCCCCTTTGGTAAATTCTAAATTTAAAATTTGTTTAAAGTTTTATGTTTAACGTGTCCTGGGACATTAAACATTATACATAGGACATTTCACAATGCAACCTTTTTATATGAGAAGTGGGCGCTAGAGGGCTTGAACCCCTGACCTGTTGAATGTAAATCAACCGCTCTAACCAGCTGAGCTAAGCGCCCCAAACGTATTATAAGGCAAGAATTATTACCTTGCCACGATTATTACTCGGACTTATCCTTTTTCAGCTTACACTTTTCTTTTTTGCACATCTTTTCATACTGCGCCTGTTGCTCAGGTGTCAAGAGCGCCGAGATCTTCTGGTAGGAAGCTTGGCGGATCTGCTTCATTTTTTCATTTGATTCATTCATCACCGCTTTTATTTCTTCCTTCTTCGCGCTTAAAATCTCTTGTACCTGCGCCTGTTGTCCTTCCGAAAGCTTCAATTGTTTGGTCAGTTTCTTCGCCTGCGCCTCTACGGAGAATTTCTTGCCGTGTTTTCCCTTCATCATCGGACAACGCTTCTCGCCGGCATAAGAAGCGGATATTCCAATGGACAGAATAATAGCCAGCGCAATCAATATAATCTTTCTCATACGTTTTCTTCCTTTTCTTATAATTAAACAGCCAGTTTTCCTAGCGCGCCTAAGGTAAACGCCATGACAAAGAGCGCAACGGTCTCTATAATCCCCAAGACGACGATATAATTCCCGAACCCTTTCCCTGTTTCTCCCATTGCATCAGCTGCGGCTGCACCGGCTTTGCCCTGAAAATACGCAGAGAATCCCATAGCAATGCCACAGAGAACTCCTATGCCCCACCCAAAATATCCTTTTGCCGCAAACTCAGCCATCTTATTCATCAAAATCATCCCATAGACGGTCTGCGTCAAAGGCGCCCCCACAAAAGCAACCAGCATAAATGATGCGGCTTTATTTTGGGCGAATGCCTTTTTCCAGGCGCCCACTGCGGCCATCCCTGCAACACCCGCTCCCATTGCAGACCCTATCGCGGCAAATCCTAATACGGTCGCCAAACCTAAGTCTTTCAATTGCGCTAAAACGGTCGTCTCCATCTCTATCTCCTTTTTACGCGATGTCCTGTTTTAATGGCGTATACGAAAATCCGCTC
>JAHISH010000216.1 GCA_018818365.1 Candidatus Omnitrophota bacterium
CAAAATAAAAAATTCTCGATAAGACCGAATGTTCTTTATCCGGAAGTAGGGCAGATTCTCAAGGGACACCGAAGATATCTGGAACCGTGCCTCTTTACTGCGCATCACCTGCTGACCATTCCGATACACAAGACCATCTATATCGGAAAATGTTTTTTTTGCACCGATAATTGTTTTGATAAGCATCGGCAACGCCTGTATACCGCATCCCTTAATAATAAAATCGACACAATCAAATTCTGTCAGTATGTCTTCCGCGGACTCAGAAGGCCCCACGCCCCCCAGGATGATAGTCTTGTAGGGATACCGCCCTTTAAGCTTCTTGAGGGCCGCCAAGAGAAACGGAAGCATATCCGACCAGCAGCCGATGGCAAGGATCTCTTCTGATTGAGCTAAAAATGAATAGAGCGTATCGATATCAATCTTCCCACAAGAACCACTCCGGCTATATAAAGGGTAAATCTTTAGATCAAAATCAATTGACCCTTGCTCTAATCCGTATCCCAGATATAAAGATGCTAACGGCACGGAAAGAGGCGTATAAGAAAACTGCACGAGCGTAAGTTTATTCATGTCAAACAAGATTACCGACTATGCCCGCATCATTTTTATCTCGATAAATACCCTGCGGTGAGAATATTCCATCGCGCAACCTGCACGAGGTAGCTTCTACACATTCCCTTTAAGATGCAGAAAACTAACCGCATCGCAGAACTTACACGCCACCAATCTACTTCGATCCCTTTTCACCAGCGAATCGCGGACCCGCTTAAGAGCAGGAGAAAACCAAACCTCCGAAATGGATGTTTCTGAAACATTCCCCACAACCGATTTCCAAAGTCCATCCGCACAGCATAGAGGGACTGTTCCATCATATCCTACCACTATCTCCGCAAAAGGCCTCACACATACAAAACGTAACGGGACAGTTAACTCACCCTCCGCATTAGGGCTCTGCCCAGCACGGTTCCCTTTATATTCATTTTTTCTCCTATAGTAAATAACTGTTTCTCCTTTAAGAAAAACTTCTTGCCGCACCAATTCCACCAGTGAAGGAGTCAGGCGATGAGTATCATCGTAATTATTGATAATGACCTTGTTAATTCCTTTTTCAAATAACGCATTAATCGTAGTTATGTCAGCCGCAAGGCCGTTGGTGTACAAGTAGAAAAAATTGTTTTTTAAATGTCGCCTCGCATATGCGATCCATTCCGCCAACCGATTATCGAGAAATGGCTCATTATTGCCGTGAAAAGCCACGCTTCCCGGATACGCCATATCCTCTAATTCTTTTATGATCTTCTCATAAAGCCTCTCCGACATACGATGCTGCGGTTCTTTCATCCCTACTGCGGTTGAGGCGGGACAAAACGCGCAGTTGTTATTACAATATGATATCGTCTCAATAAATATCTTTTTAAATAACATGTCGCCGGATGCGAAGCCGTGAAACTGCTGCAGCAACAACATCTGACGCAATCCAAGATATCCATTTCTCAATAACACATGCCGATATACCGCACTTTCAAGTTTTACTCGTATCGCGTATAAATATTTATTTTTGTTCTTTATTGCAAGCGACATGGTAAATCTCTATTAGGCTCCACGCAGGCATCTATGAAATCCCGTATAGAAATAAAAGTATTATGTCTGAAGAGATAGCCGATCTTCTCAAACGTATCGCCAATATGCCCAGAGAACCGGATCTTATCCATCCAGGGCATCGGTATTCTAGGAAGCGTCGTATCAATATCACGTGGATGTAGATAGAGGTGCGCAATCCCTTTTTGACATTGTATCACGCGAATGGCAGCGTTCAAGAAAGAAGCAGGCATTATTCTTAAGTACGTTCCTCCTAAGACCGGGAATGAACTTTTTCCCAACCGTAAGCAAGAAACCGGAAACTCCCATAGTGACTCTTTCTCACCAAGAGAAATCTTATAATACCACTCCCCGCTGCCTGCACGGTGGTGATTATTTCCGCAGCGACTTGAATCATACATAATACCATGCGCCCAAAAAATCTCCCAAATCCAATCCTTTTCGTTAAGAGAAAAATAGGGGGCGCGAAACCCTAAAATTCTTTGGGAGGTAAGTTTTCTTAACACAGCCAGAGATCTACTCAACTCACGAGAAAACTCTTCTTGACCCACCGCGTACAGAGATTGATGGCTATATCCGTGCGAAGCGATTTCGTGCCCTTGTTGAGCAATTTCTTTAATTAAATCGGGGAACTCTTCGGCAATGCATCCAAGGACAAAAAAAGTGGCTTTAATGCGATACTGGCGCAATATCGCCAGCAATCGCAAAGTATTTCGTACGAGTCTTGGCTCACTCAAAAGTCTTCTTTGCGCAAAAGTTTCTTTATCCGCGCCACCAAAATGATACCATTCTTCTAAATCAACTGAAATAAGATGTTGCATATGCCGTTTTCTTTATCATAAAACCATGATATAATTATTTGTTATGCGCGATTGTTGCCTATCTAGCGAATATAATCTACTTTTCCTGTGCACGCGCGTGCATATCGATACCGTTACTGCAAAAGAGATTGCTTGGGTAACTGAAGAAAGCCTATCATGGGACACCATACTTACCCTTGCAAAAAAGCAAGAGATAGTACCCTTTCTCTACTCCGCGTTCCAAAAGCTTGAACTTCTGGAACATATGCCTGCCTCCATACTGTCAATCGCAAGAAACTATTACTACGCTAATCTCAATAGAAATATATTATTCGAAAAAGATATCCTCGGAATTACCGCACGCGCACGCCTTCAGGGTATCGAGATTATCCCCTTAAAGGGATTCTCTCTCCTCTATTCACTCTATCAAGAAAACCCCGCTTTACGAATAATGACGGATGTCGACATCCTCGTCAAAGAAGAAGATTTCCAGGATACAAAACGACTCTTGGCACAATCAGGATACCGCACCATCGCAGAAGACGGTTATGAATACCTTGTAGCCAAAGACGTAGCTTCCGGAACCCCTCTCTATCTAGAACTCCACAATGCCCTCGTCCCTGCGCGGCCGCACCCGGTCATCTTTCCCTTACTCTGGAAAAGGAAAAGAACTCAAATGGTACACGGCCAAAAGATGTATTTTCTCTCGGATGAAGATATGTTATTATCTTTAGCGGTCCACATACGCAGGCATACCCGTCGGCTGACTTTAAAGTTTATCGTCGACATAGCCGAGTTACTCAAAAAATCAGACGACACTCTTGATTGGGATTATATTCTCGCCAACGCACAACATAGTCATTGCGTAATGAGTGTCTATTTCTCGCTTTATCTCGCGCAAGAAATTCTTAATACCAGTATCCCTCCCGCGGCTCTCCATGCATTCAGGCCATGGAGGATCAAAGAGAAACTCCTACGCCTCGCGCTTAATAAGAACAATTTTTTGTCCCTTGGGGAAAAGCGCGGAACAATCATACGGATCCTTCTCTTTGACCGTATTTCTGAACTTTTCCTCTACCTCCGACACGCAGTATTCTTCCCCACCACATCCCCAAAAGAACAACAAAAACAATAAGCATGCAATAAAAGTAAGACTTTATGAAAACACTCTCCGCCTTGAGTGTCTTGTTATAAGGATCGACATAATGCATAAAGACATCGTATCCTCCCAGGAAATACTCAAGCCCTACTCTGGCAGAGTTAGGGAGCCAATCAAAACAGCTGCCTATTCCTGTCAACATCCCATACCGCGCACGGTATTTATTGACAAAATCGTTTCTCGTACGCAAGAATACACAGGGCACTAATTTCTTATAATGCGCGAAGAAGTGCGCATCCTTGACACCGCCTCCTATACTTTGCAGCGTCAGCGCATTTTTTTTACCCCCAAGCAGTAGTTCTCTTAATTCTAAGAAAGACAATAACGTTCCGTTGTGATAAGCGCACATATCAGCAGTAATATCAAAGAAGACCCATTTTTTCATACTGCGGACATAGACCTCATTGATGGTATGCGAGAAGTTATAGTCAAACTTTCTGCCCTCAAGAGCCCATAACCTCGAATGGATACCGACGCTTTCTAAAAACGTAGAGAAAATGATTGCCCGATGAAAACAATTTGCGGGCGCCCCTCGTTGTAGCTGTTTCAATAAACTTTCGGGATCCCCCCATTTCAAGGATTTCTGCGGATGTTCCAACACCGCGCTATCCATACAATACCGTGCAATAGCCATTACTTCTTCAAGACTGCCTCGATCATTTTGTAGAAACGGCTCAATCGCATGTTTAAAGATTCCGGGGATAGACTCTGAGTTCTGGAAAGTAAATTGTGCGGGGGCATCCGCGGGAGCCCAGTAAAAATCGCTTACCCGATCCGACTCGACAATTCTCCAGATAGCCATATGAGAGAACGCACGATTGTGCAACATGAGAATGCCGATTAGTACCACTCCCAACACCACTGTGAACAATATACGGGGACTCATAACGTGAGAAATCTTTCTCATCTTATCTTTTTTTCCACAAGGATTCATTTGGTGCAGAAAAATATCTTTTCATCTTCCTTAAACCCGAAACGACTGATTTCTTGGCTGCTAAATTCCTGCACAAAATCAGTTTCCTTAACTTTGAAACCCGCCTGGACAAGTATATCCGCATAATCACTCCCATAGATCCTTGGAGTAAAGAAGGCTTTTCTCCCCTGACCGGATAACTCACCGAGAGAAATAAACCGAGGAGTGACTGTATTCAACTTCCCTGCGCAAACAGGAGATAGAATAATCGCCCACCCCCCAGGTTTAAGAACACGATAAAGCTCCTGAAGAGCCTTCAGGTCATTCGACACCAGCGTCAACACATGCACACAAAGAATCGCATCAAAAGAATTTTCTCTGAACCCTATACGCATTATATCCATTTTGACCATGGCCAATGGAGAAGATAAATCCGCGTTCACGTAACGTACATAAGGAAGTTTCCTGAAATTATTTTGCATACTATATTCCGGCGCAAAATGAAGTAAGACAAGTTTCCCAGATAAGATGCCGGTCTTTTGAATAAGGAACATCCATAGAATCCGGTGTCTTTCGAGCGAAAAACACCGCGGACACTGCGCACCATCCCTATTCTTAAACTGAAGAAAACGGCGGAATGAATGCTCACAGCAAGGACAATAGACTTTATCTCCTCTATAATACCAGGAGCGGAAAGAACCCAACCATCGAAGCACATGGACGTAGTGCCGTGGAAAAAAACGCTTCAGAATCGACGGAGTTAAATAATAAATCCTCTGCCACAGTCTATTCAAATAACTCTCCTAATGCTTTACGCGCCGCTTGAATATCCCTTAGCTTCCGCCTTGATCTTTGATCATTTCGATACGGTAACTTTGAGAAGTTTTCTTCCAGTCGCGCTGCGATTGCATCACGATAACCTATGCCTGGCCAATCCTTCCGTACAATATGAGGATCCAGTAACACTGCATCGTAAAAACTCATACGTGCTCTTTTATCATCTCCAAGAGATGCACAAATTACCCCCAAATCGGTATAGTGTTCCTGCTCATACGCCCCAAACCTATCCAACAAGAGCGCCTGTGTCAAATCTTTATACGCATGTGCATAATCCTTTAACATCTTATATACTCGTCCGCGCTGTGTCAAATACGCAGGAAAATCCTGTTTACGAGCCAATGCAAGCGTATATTCTTCCAATGCCTGGTTCAGCTCGCCTCTCCTGACATGAAGGGATGCTGCAAACGCATAGTAGTCAGGATTCATGGGTACTGCCATTTTCGCGCGTTCACCGTATGCTAATGCCTCATCCAACTTCTCCATGCGAACTCTCTCCTGCGCAGCCATATACTGATAATCCGCATAAATAGTCCTCAAGACTACCACAAGAGCGA
>JAHISH010000217.1 GCA_018818365.1 Candidatus Omnitrophota bacterium
CCTGGCGAGAGAGGGGATTGAATACCACGGCGTCTTGTACGCAGGTATTATGATTATTGATCATGGTGTGTAAATATTAGAATTCAATGTGCGCTTCGGCGATCCGGAGACCCAGGCGATTCTTCCCCGTTTTAAATCTGACCTGGTGGAGGTAATGATGGCAACCGCCGAAGGAACTTTGAGTAAGATCGGTAAATTAGGAGGGCTTTCCTGGGATGCGCGTGCTTGCGTATGCGTGGTCTGTTCTTCCAAAGGATATCCCGGCGAATATGAGAAAGAAAAAGTGGTCACCGGGTTAGATGAAGCCGCAAAGGTTAACGATGTGGTGATATTCCACGCGGGTACAAAAAGGGCACCGGAGCACCAGGGCACCGGAGCACCGGTACAATATTTAACGAATGGGGGCAGGGTTTTAGGGGTGACCGGGTTAGGCGCTACTATTGAAGAAGCTATTGATAGGACCTATTCGGCAGTTGAGAAAATCAATTTCGAGGGAATGCATTATCGCCTCGATATCGGGGAGAAAGCGATATGAATTTAAGATTTCATGATCCTGGAAAGAAGTTTTACTTAAGAAAAACTTCAATAATCGTGTTAACAATGATTTTGGTCTTATCTAGTTTGTGTTGTCCTTTTGCAGTCGCGCAAAATATGGAAACAGTAGAAGTTGGTGAAGTGATTGTCGACTTAGATAATTTAGAAGAAACCTCATTAAATGGTCATAGTATTTACTCTGTTCAATTACGCGGCGATATTGTCTTTATTATGGCCTATGAAACTAAGGAGCTAATGACCCCAATACGTTTTTGGAGGCAGTATCGACATGAAAAACTAAATCCCGAGTTTTATACCCGCAATCGTGCAGAGGGATCTTTGTTAGATCTTGTTCCGAGCTACTTGATGGGGGCAAGCCGTTTTAATTTTCCGGTTACTTTTTGGATGTTTAATTGGAAGACTAAAGAGGCATCTCAAATTGCCATAGATACAGTGCAGAAGACAATCTCACAGATTGTATTCTGCGATATTTCTCCAAACGGAAGGCTCCTGAAAGTAATTGATAGAGCACATACCATAGACACTATCGGAGATCGAAGCGCACTTTATAAAATAGACTCGCAACGAGTAGAAGAATTGGGAGTGGTTAATGATATTCAGTTTCTTTGGCATCCGACAGGTAATATATACTTCTGGTTGAGTAGGATGAAGGACATTAATTCTGGTAAATTTCTGAATTTTCTCTTCTCAATAGATGAAAAAGGAAAAAAGCGGGAATTGCCTTTGTCGGAAGATTTGTCTTTCGGGTCTTTTAAAATTGAAACATGGCTGAACGAATCGAATCTCCTTCTTAAGAGGAGAGGGATCGCCTACGAGTTAAACATAGAAAGTGGACAAATTAGGGAGATGCCAAGATTTTTTTCTGCAAACCGAATAGGCCCTTACGGAAAGTCATGGTTAGAGGTCTCAGGCAATAGTTACGAACTGCTCGCTGAAGGAATTCAAGGAAGCCTTATTAAATATGGCCCTAATCCTGGTTGTTCATATGCCCTTGATAACATGGCTTGGTCACCAAGCGGGGAGCGTCTGTATGCTTTTTCGGGATATATCCCGTATATCTGGCATATCCCTTCGGGACAGAATTTAGCTCTCCCCGGAGATGAGTTCATAACTGATTTCCGTCTGGCGGCAGGTTGGGATGGTGAATATTTCTACTGTCTAAAATATGATGCTACTCTTCAACATACATTGTTAGTCAGATATACATTAGAGGGAGAAAGGCGTCAACAATTTGAAGTAAAGCCGGTGCAAGGAATGGCGAATACAGATGTTGATAGCAAGGAACGGTTCTCGACTTTATCAGACGACCAGATCAAAGAATTGGCAAAGGAAAAAGGATTCCATGTATTGATTCCATCTTATTTGCCTCCTAGATTCAAGGCTTTGCCTTATGGGGATAACGGTAAACTAGGAGATTTGATAATTTTTTGGTATGGAGAGAGTGAATTATCCGCAAGGTCTGCGTTTACTCCCATGCCAGCAGTTTTCATTGAAGAAGATTCAACGAAAGAGCAAAACTGCATTGATTGCGCTAGATTACGGTGGTTTTATGATGGATTACAATTACTTGGAGATAAAGATTATACAGAGGATAGAATATATAGTTATAAAAGAGTCAATATCAATGGCGAAGACGGGATAGTTATGCGTGATTTGAAGAGCACTTCCCCTTCCGATAAAGTAGATAGAAATCATTGTCTAATAATGTTTATCGCCAACAAGGAGACAATGATCAGAATGAGAAGTGATTATTGCGGTACTGAGTGCGAGAATGAACTTCTCACTATTGCCCGCTCTATGCGTTAATAAAGCAGGAGTATATTTTAATATGAATAGTATTTGGATCATGGAGAGCATGATGATCGAATGGAGGAAATATGGCAAAGATTAGCATTATTATGGGCAGCCAATCGGATTTAGAAACATTGCAGGAGACGATCAATTTACTAAAAAGTTTTGGGGTAGATTTTGAAGTCAGGGTCTTATCCGCGCACCGCACGCCCAAAGAGTTAGTGCGGTATGTAGAAGATGCCACCAAAAGCGGAACAAAGGTTTTTATTGCCGCTGCCGGAGGGGCCGCGGCATTAGCGGGTGTGGTTGCGGCGCATACGACGCGTCCGGTAATCGGTATCCCCATTGAAACCTCAAGCCTTAAGGGCCTGGATTCATTGCTTTCTACGGTACAGATGCCGGCGGGGATTCCCGTGGCAAGTATGGCTATCGGGAAAGCGGGAGCCAAGAATGCCGCGATCTTCGCGTTGGAGATATTAGGGGTTACCGATAAAAAGATACAAGGAAAACTGCTGAAATATAAACAAAATATGCGGCATAAGATCAGGCAGGTTAAGATAAAAATTTAAATATGGCACATACGCGTTACGCGCAGGTTGATCCGCAGTATCCCGATATGGCGGTGCTCAAAGAAGCGGGCCAGATAATCCGGCACGGAGGATTGGTAATTATCCCCACGGAGACCGTATACGGAATAGCCTGCGATTCCTCTAATCCGAAAGCCATGCAACGTTTAATCCAGATCAAGGAACGTCCCGCGGATAAGCCGTTCTCTCTGCATATTGCCGAGAAGGAGAAGATCGAAAATTTTGCCAGAGCAATTCCCGTTGCCGCATACAAGCTTTCGGATAAATTCTGGCCCGGGCCGCTTACCATGATCTTAAAATCAAAAGATACCGGGACGGTTGGCATACGCATGCCTGACCATGAAGTCGCCCGTAAAATCATTGCGTGTGCGGGAGCCCCCGTAGTCTGTCCTTCGGCCAATCGTGCGGGTAAACCAGCGCCGGTTAATTGCGAGGATGCGCGTGTTGACTTGGAAGGGTTGGTGGATTTTGTGCTCGACGCGGGAAAGACGACGCTCGGCATTGAGTCGACGGTGGTCGATATGACCGTTGATCCTTTACGTATCGCGCGGGAAGGAGCAATACACAAAGAAGCGATTGAAGAGGCCGTAAAGAAAAAAATAATTCTTTTTGTCTGTACGGGCAATTCCTGCCGCTCAGTAATGGCCCAAGCCCTTTTTCAGAAGGAAGTCCGCCTCAGGCATAGAGACGATGTGGAAGTCCTTTCCGCGGGGATCATGATGATGAGCGGATTAGGCGCTAGTGAAGAGACCAGGCAGGTTCTCAAAGACGAGGGGCTCGATGTCTCCGCGCACCGTTCGCAAAGGATTAGCAAGGAACTCCTTAAAAAATCAGATTTGATCCTGGTGATGGAGCAGCTTCATGAAGAACGCATCTTAGCGATTGCGCCGGAGATAAAAAATAGGCTGTTTTTATTAAAAGAATTTGCTAAAATAAGTGACAATACGTTCGATATCCCTGATCCTATCGGAAGGTCTCTGGAGTACTATGCCAGGACCAAGGCGGTAATTAAACAGGCTATTGCAAAGGTGATAGAGCTTATATGAAAAAGATACTGGTGGCATCAGACCATGCGGGGTTTGCGCTCAAGGAGAAAGTAACGCATTATTTGCAGCAACAGAAGGAGTATACCGTCAAGGACCTGGGGCCATATTCGCAAGAGCGCTGTGATTATCCTCGCTTTGCCTATGCCTTGGCAGATGCGGTTTCGCGTAAGAAAGCATCTCGAGGAATATTGATCTGTAAGAGCGGTATCGGCAATTCGATTGTCGCTAACAGGGTCCCTGGAGTAAGGGCCGCGCTTTGTTATAATGTCCTGGCAGCGCAGCTTTCCCGCGAACATAATGATAGTAATGTTCTGGTATTGGGCTCCGCGTTTGTTAAACCTGCCCGGGTAGGGCGTATTATAAAGGTTTGGTTAGAGACGGAATTTCAAGGCGGAAGGCACAGGCGCCGCCTTAATCAGATAAAGGGAATAGAACGTCAAATAAGGAGCGGCGCACGGTGAATTATCTTAAAAAAACAGATCCCCCGGTGTATGCGGCAATTAAAAAAGAGATCAAACGCCAGGAGCAGAACCTGGAATTGATTGCTTCGGAGAACTTCACTTCGTTAGCGGTATTACAGGCGCAAGGGTCGGTATTGACCAATAAATACGCGGAAGGGTACCCCCAGCGGCGCTGGTACGGAGGGTGTGAGTATGCGGACCAAGTAGAAGTACTTGCGGTGGAACGGGCAAAGGAACTTTTTGGGGCTGAACACGTCAACGTGCAGGCGCATTCTGGAAGCCAGGCGAATATGGCAGTTTATTTTGCGCTGCTTAAACCGCAGGATACCGTTTTAGCCATGGATTTATCGGCGGGAGGACATCTTACCCACGGGCACCCGCATAATTTCTCAGGTATGTTTTTTAATATGGTCGGCTACGGGGTGGACCCAAAGACCGAAATGCTGGATTACGAGAGAATACAGTCGCTTGCCAAGGAACATAAACCAAAGATGATTCTGGCGGGCGCTTCGGCATATCCGCGGGCCATGGATTTTAAGAAGTTCCGGCAGATATGCGATAGCGTGGGCGCGTATCTTTTTGTGGATATGGCGCATATCGCAGGATTAGTCGCCGCGGGAGTGCATCCTTCTCCGGTGGAATACGCGGAATTTGTAAGTTCGACTACGCACAAGACGTTGCGCGGGCCGCGGGGAGGATTTATCATCTGTAAAAAAGAATTTGCTAAAAAAATCGATGCGCAGATATTTCCGGGTATTCAAGGCGGCCCGTTGGTGCATGTGATCGCCGCAAAGGCGGTGGCATTTAAAGAAGCGTTAAAACCACAGTTTAAGACCTATCAGAAACAGGTGGTGAAGAATTCCCGGGCTTTGGCCGACGAATTATCAAAGTGCGGACTGCGTATTGTCTCAGGTGGCACGGATACGCACCTTTCCCTGGTAGATTTGACCAGCCGGCATACGACCGGCAAGGAGGCGTCGGTGTTGTTAGAGCAGGTAGGGATCACGGTGAACAAAAACCTTATTCCTTTTGATGCGCAGTCTCCCGCGGTGACCAGCGGGATTCGCGTCGGGACTGCGGCAGTGACCACCCGCGCAATGAAAGAATCCCAGATGCGCGTGATTGGTCGGTGTATCGGCGCAACGTTGCAGTATCATGAGGATCCCTGGAAGCTCAAAGAAGTGGCAAAGACAGTCTTGGCGCTTACCAAGAAATTCCCGCTCTACCCAGAGCTAAAAAACTACTAAGGCATGAGTGTAAAAATATCCAGTAAGAAAGTATGCCGTCGTCCTAGTTGGGACGAATATTTTCTCGAAGTTGCTGCATTGGTCTCCAGGCGCGCCACATGCCTGCGTCGTTGCGTCGGCGCAGTCTTGGTGAAAGAAAAAAGGATCCTTGCGACCGGGTACAACGGTGCTCCCTCAGGGTTAGCGCATTGCATGGACGTCGGGTGCCTGAGACAGAAACTAAAGGTTCCTTCCGGAGAACGCCATGAACTCTGCCGCGGGCTTCATGCGGAACACAATGTCCTTCTTCAGGCGGCGTTGCATGGAACGTCCACAAAAGGAAGCGTGCTCTATGTAACGAATCAGCCTTGCGTGATCTGTGCGAAAATGATTATCAATGCCGGGATCAAGGAAATCGTTACCGCGGGAGATTATCCGGATACGTTAGCCAAGAATTTCTTTAAAGAAGCCAAGATAAAAGTGCGGAGAGTTAAAAGATGAAATGCACGTATTGCGGCCATTCTGAGGATAAAGTCGTGGATTCGCGCGCTACCGCGGAAGAGACTGCGATCCGCCGCCGCCGCGAATGCCTGAAGTGCGGGAAGCGTTTCACTACCTATGAGTATATTGAAGAAGTAGCTCTTATGGTGATCAAAAAAGACGGCAGGCGCCAACCCTTTGACCGCAAGAAGATACTTGCGGGAATTATCAAGGCCTGCGAAAAAAGGCCGGTGAGTATGGATGCGATGGAAGAGATGGTGGTGCAGGTAGAGAGGACGATCCAGAAGAAATCTGACCGGGAAGTCCCGTCTCCCCGCATCGGAGAGATCGTCATGGGAAAGCTTAAATCCCTGGATGAGGTGGCCTATGTGCGCTTTGCCTCGGTCTACCGCCAGTTTAAAGACGTCAGTCAGTTTATGTCGGAGCTAAAGGGGATTGTGGGAACGCAAAAACAAAAATCATCTCATCCGCGAAGAGGTTAGCGAGAAGGGAGTAGTGATGTATGGTCGAGATGGAATTAAATAAGATAGTCATTGACGAGAAAAGGCATGATCAGCTCATCGTCCTTAAAGAGAAGAACGGAAACCGTGTCCTTCCTATCGTGATCGGGTTGGCGGAAGCCTCGGCGATTAAATTAAAGATTAGCGGTATCCATCCGCCCCGGCCGCTGACCCATGATCTGCTCCATGATGCCATCACCAATCTGGACGCAGGAATAGAAAAGATAATTATCGATAAGTTAGAAGAAACCACCTTTCACGCGAAGATTGTGATTAAGACCAATAACGGGGAATTCAAAATGGTAGATGCCCGTCCTTCCGATAGTATCGCGCTTGCCGTCAGAGCCCATGCGCCAATTTTCGTGGAAGATGATATTATCAAGCAAGCGGAGATCTTTAATCAGAATCAGTAGTTTCCCTTCGGTATAGCATGCCCTATGCAGATTCCTTTCGTCTTAAGCGCTCCTGAAAAAAAGGTATTAACGATAATCCAACAAAATGCGGCATCCAGGAAGAAAGACCTTTTCTTGGTCGGCGGCCTTATCCGCGACGCATTACTGCGTAGAGAGAGCCAGGAACCTGATTTCGATCTCTGCCTTAAAGAAGGAGCGATTGCGTTTGCGCGGCCTTTAGCGAAACAATTGAAGGCGGGATTTGTGGTTTTAGATAAAGAACACGGCGCCTGCAGAATAGTAGTAAGACTGGATCAAAAGAATTACACTCTTGATTTTACCGATTTCCGCGCCAAGACCCTGGAAAAGGATCTTTGCCTGCGCGATTTTACTATCAATGCCATTGGCTTGAGTTTAAAAGAGGTCTTGGCGCAAAAAGAGGCGCACTTCGTCGATCCTACCGGTGGGATGAAGGATCTGCGCGACAAGATCATCCGTGTGCCTGGACCGGAAAGCTTTGCGCAGGACCCTTTGCGTATCGTGCGGGCTTTTAGTTTCTCCGCGGCTTTAGATTTTGCCATTGAGCCAAAGACATTGCGGATGGCACACTTGCAGAGGAAGAAATTGCCCCTTGTTTCACTCGAGCGTATCCGCGATGAGTTCTTCCGTCTTTTTGAGGCAGAGGCTTCTTACAAGCGGTTAGTTTCTATGGATGAGTGCGGCATTTTGAAAGTAATTATCCCTGAAATTAAGCCGATGCGTAATAGGTATCAGGGGCCGTATCATCACCTTGATATATGGAAGCATACTTTAGAGACCATTAAGAAATATGAGGAATTATTGGGAGAGCTTGCGCGTAATTGCGATATTCAGGAGTATCTGCGCACTCCTTTGTCCCGCGGAAGAACACGCAGGGCGCTTATAAAACTAGGGGCTTTGTTGCACGATATCGGTAAGCCCGCGGCGCAACGCCGCCGTGACGGAAAAATCAAATTCCACGGACACGAGAGAATCGGTATGCATATCAGCAAGGAAATCGCCAAACGGCTGAAGCTCTCTAATGACGAAATCCGCGCCCTGGAAAAGATGGTCATGTGGCATTTACGTCCGGGATATTTGGGAGATACCGACAGACCCACTGCGCGCGCGGTCTTTCGCTACTTTCGCGATACGCAAGAGGAGGCAGTCAGCACGCTGCTTCTTTCTATTGCCGACCAGCGGGCCACCCGAGGGCGGTTGACCACTAAGGCTGCGGTAATCCAGCATGAACGGGTGGCATTGCGACTCATTAAGGAATATTTCAGGCGGAAGAAAGAGAAAAAGCCTGCGCGCCTTATTAACGGAGATGAGGTGATGCACAGATTCCGTCTTTCTCCGTCACCTTTGGTAGGGAAGATTCTTTCAGAAATAGAGGAACAGTGCGCGATCGGGAAGATAACAACGAAGAAAGAGGCGTTGCTTCTCGGGGCTAAGATTATTGCCGCGCAACAAAGAGTCCGTCAGTAGTCTTTTCCCCGGGGCCGGTGGTTCAATGGTTTACAAAAACAGAAGAGCGTAGTATAATATAAAAACAATGGCAAAAAACATAGGGTTTGATAACGAGAAGTATCTTAAAGAACAGACTGCCGCGATAGTTGATCGCGTGAGGAAGTTCGATAATAAGCTCTATCTTGAATTCGGCGGAAAGCTTTGTTTCGATTATCACGCGGCGCGCGTCTTGCCCGGATATGACCCGAATGTCAAGATCAGACTTCTTCAGCAACTTAAAGATAAGATCGATATCGTTCTTTGTATTTACGCCACGGATATCGAGAAGGGCAGGGTTCGCGGAGATTTCGGGATTACCTACGATGCGGCGACGCTGAAGCTTATCGATGACCTGCGCAAGTGGGGGTTGGATATCTTGTCGGTCGTGATCACGCGTTTTGCCAATCAGTCCGCCGCGGTAATTTTTAAGAATAAATTAGAGCGCCGCGGGGTCAAGGTATATCTGCATTATCCTATCGAAGGGTATCCCGCGGATGTCAATTCCATCGTAAGCGAGAAGGGATTTGGCCGTAATGAGTATATCGAGACCAAGCGGCCGATTGTGGTAGTTACTGCGCCCGGTCCCAATAGCGGGAAACTTTCCACTTGTCTGTCGCAGCTCTATCAGGAGCATAAGCGCGGTATCAA
>JAHISH010000218.1 GCA_018818365.1 Candidatus Omnitrophota bacterium
AAGAACAGGTTATTGCCGAACTTGTCAATGCGGTGGTGCGTGCAGGATCATTCAAGAATAAAAAACTTTTATACAAGGGGATTCTGGATCGGGAGAAGCTAGGATCTACTGCAATCGGTAATAATATTGCAATCCCCCATACCAAGATTGAAAAGCTTAAAAAGCTTATTCTGGTCTTCGGCCGTTCCGCCGCGGGCGTTGATTTTGATTCTCTTGATGGGGGGCGAACCCATCTTTTTTTTCTATTAATCTCCCCCAAAGAAAATATCGGTATTCACCTGAAAGTCTTAGCGACAATTTCTCATTTGGTAAAAGATAAATTTAATATTGCCCTTTTGCGCAAGGCGCGCAATAAGAAAGAGGTTATTGCGATCATCGCCGGTATCGAAAAACGCTTGCGCGCATCCTAGCAGTCTCTTTTGTTCTATGGCTGAATGGTCTCCTGCAGTGCAGTGCCCGAAATGTTTTAGTTCTGAAACGCGTTTTGTCGAACCCCACTATGAGGCCTCTATCTATGAGTGTTTAGTCTGCGGGGCGCGTTTTGAGATTACGGAAGAAGAATAAGGGGATGTCTTTTTCGGCTTGACAAACGGTTTTTTCGTATTAGAATGAACCCCTGATACTCGATTCTATCCGCCTTCTCCGGTTGCGGTGAGGGTAAGAGATGGTCAATAAGAAAGTAGGACAAAGACGTCTGAATTCTAAAAAGGGGCGTCTTTTTTATTTTTTCCCTACGGATGCCTAATAATTTAGCAGGGTGTTAAATGATGAAGATACTGCACAGAGAAGTCTTGGCAGAGGTGCAGAATACCAGGGTCATCGTCCTCTATGTTATTGCCCAGAATGCTACTCAGGCCATCATGGAACGCCTAAGGCAAAAGGAATAGATATATCCTGTTCTTGTGTCCTATGTCTAGGTCAAGGAATGAATTGACAACGTTAGTCAAAGGAGGAAGATATGTCGAAAAAAATTGAAGAGTTTATGGCTAAGGTTAAGGAGAGGAATCCCGGTGAGGGAGAGTTCCATCAGGCAGTACAGGAAGTAGCAGAGTCGCTGGTGCCATTCATTGAGAAAAACCCCAGGTATCAGGAAGCAAAGATTTTAGAGAGAATCGTTGAGCCGGAGCGGGTAGTGATGTTCCGCGTCCCCTGGTTAAACGATAGGGGAGAGGTGCAGGTGAACCGCGGATTCCGTATTGAGATGAACAGCGCCATAGGTCCTTACAAGGGAGGATTGCGTTTCCACCCCAGCGTAAACCTAAGTATCCTGAAATTTTTAGCATTTGAACAGGTGTTTAAGAACAGCCTTACCACTCTGCCGATGGGTGGCGGAAAGGGTGGTTCGGATTTTGACCCTAAGGGGAAGTCGGATAACGAGGTGATGAAATTCTGCCAGAGTTTCATGACTGAACTACAGAGGCATATCGGCCCGGATACGGATGTGCCTGCGGGCGACATCGGGGTAGGCGGCCGCGAAATCGGGTATCTGTTTGGTCAGTACAAGCGCCTGCGCAACGAATTTACTGGCGTACTGACCGGCAAAGGGCTTAGTTGGGGAGGAAGCCTTATTCGTCCGGAAGCCACCGGTTACGGCTGCGTCTATTTTGTACAAGAGATGCTCAAGACCAGGGGTGAGTCTTTAAAAGGTAAGATCTGCGCCGTCTCCGGCTCGGGTAACGTGGCCCAGTATATTGTCGAAAAACTCCACCAGTTCGGAGCAAAGGTAGTCACCCTCTCTGATTCTAACGGGTTCATCCATGACGAGGCAGGTATCGACCAGAAAGAATTGAAGTGCGTTATGGAGCTTAAAAACGTGCACCGTGGCCGGATTAAAGAGTGCGCCAAGGAATTCAGCTGCAAATACTTCGAGAATAAAAAACCCTGGGGGGTAAAATGCGATATTGCTTTCCCCAGCGCTACCCAGAACGAGATTGAGGAAGCTGATGCCAAGGCCTTGGTGAAAAACGGCTGTATGGCAATAGGAGAAGGAGCCAATATGCCCACCACACCCGAAGGGGTGCTGGTCTTCCAAAAGGCAAAAATCCTCTATGCCCCGGGTAAGGCAGCCAACGCCGGCGGTGTAGCAACTTCGGGATTAGAGATGAGCCAGAACAGCATGCGGCTTTCCTGGTCGCGCGAAGAGGTGGATAAAAAACTGCACGAAATCATGATTGCCATACACGAGCAATGCGTAAGATACGGCAAGGAGCAGAGTTACATCAACTATGTCAACGGCGCCAATATCGCCGGATTCGTTAAGGTGGCGGAGGCCATGTTAGACCAGGGTCTGGTCTAACCCAGATTTTTTTTGTGCTTGCGTTACAAAGATACGCCCTGAGTACATTCGGGGCGTATCTTATTGTATAGGAGAATTATTATTGCTGTGACGATATTTTACGTGTACAATGGAAAACGCGAAAACGGGATAAAATAATTTGGTACCTAAAGGATAGTTTGCGATATGAATCCCGAAGAAATAATCGAAGAATTCTTAAGAAGCTTCAAAATTTCCCTTAATAGCGCGGCACTCTATACTCGGAGTCATCCTTCCTTTATCAAGGCCGCCGTGGAACTCAAAGAGAAGATGGAGCTTACGGTGGCAGTCTGCAATCCCCTGCAAATTAATGTCGGGCCCGCAGTCTTGGTAGTCGACGATAAGGAGTTTAAGAAGAAAGGATTTCATGACGAATTAGCCCGGTTTCTGCATTACCGCAAAGTACGGCGCCTTCAGGTTAGCGCGGGAGTCACGGCCGAAGAGGTGGTTTCCTTTCTGGCTGCTATTTCTCTTACGCCGAAGGATATATCTGCTTCCGGAGGGATTCAAAATATCTTGGTAAAGGATGGGGTTGCGCATATCACGATAGAAGAACTTGATTATTCTTCGCTGCTATCTTCTGCGGGCGCAGAAGAGCTTAAAGATGCATGGACGTATCTACTCCATGATGCGGTTTCTTCAAACGACAGCCAGAAAATCGACAGCCTCGCTGAAACTTTTGGGGTAGTTGTTGATAAGCTAAAAGGAGAGGATTTTCTCCAGGATAAAGAATTGCAGAATAATATCGATTCATTTTTAGCCAATCTTAAAGGAGCCCATAAAGAGAAATTCACACAGTGTGTCAAGAAAATCTCAAAATGGGCGCTCAAGAATAAGGAGATTATTCAAGACCATGACCGCGCACGTATCAAAGGGATGCTTAAGGACTTAAGCAGTAAGGATCTGGCAGACCTTTTGAGGGATAGCCTTTTGACCGATGATGGGTTTGATACTTTAAGTTTTCGTTTATTTTCCCAATTGACCGGGGAGGAGAAGACCACGGAGATTTCTTCCTTATTGCAGCAGGATCACGGATCTGCGCAATCTTTGAAAACGGACTCCAAGGCGATGAAGCGCATCCAGGATTTATTGTCTTCTCCGGAAAGTAACGCGATTTCGGAGGTCTATCGCAATAC
Organism: Candidatus Omnitrophota bacterium; assembly: GCA_018818365.1. Classification (GTDB taxonomy): domain Bacteria; phylum Omnitrophota; class Gorgyraeia; order Gygaellales; family Profunditerraquicolaceae; genus JAHISH01. The sequence goes on from JAHISH010000218.1 coordinate 3,451, forward strand.
CCTTTCCTTGCTTGCCCGTGAGGATGCCGTTACCGCGCGGATATGTTTTGACCGTGTGATGTTGGAACATAATTACGAGTATCTTCTGCTGTCTTTGTTTTCTTCAGAAAAGAGCGGTGAGAAGTTGAAACTTATCTGTGAACGTATCCTTGATGTTTTGGAAAGAGTGCTGAAGGAAAATAAAAGCGACTATTATGCGGCATTATCGGATTTATTGAATAAGAAGAAACAGGAGTTACCGGATATTCTCTACTTTGACCAATTACAAAAAAGGCTCAACCAGCATCTTGAACAATTCCTTTGGAAAGAAAAAATCCCTGATGAATGGGTGCCGTTTCTTGAAGCGCTTTCGGTAACAGGGTATCCTGCGGAATATTATCTAGAAAAGATATTTACGGAAGAAAAGTTTAACCCTTTGGTGTTACGCGCATACTTCCAATTTTTTCATTACGAAATGACGCTTTTTTATGACCGGCTTCTGCACAAGGACTCTACCGAATTCCTTTTGAGGCTGATAGATGATTTGAGCCAGGTTCCTTCTTCTTTGACCCTGGAAGTGCTTAAGCGCATCTATGGTTCTGTGCATGAGTTTGTGAAGATAAAGGCGCTTAATGCGATGGAGAAGTTACCGAATGTAGATAACGAATTTTTGTACACGTTGTTAGGTAAGGAAAATCTAACCCTTAAACAAGAAGCCTTGAAGATTTTGGCAAGGGATGAGTTTTCAAAAAAGAAGGCATTGGCGTTGCTTCTGGCGATGCCAAGCCCCTTGGGGTTAAAGAATGGAATGCTGCTTGCACATATCGGTATTGTCGAAGCGCTTGAACTAAAAGATGCGGCAGCGTATTTGGACACATTGCGGAAGCGGCCTTTTATGTGGAATCGTGGAGTACGCGCGCGCTCACGTGAAGTTTTGGAGAAGTGGAATGCATACAAAGTTTGAAGTCTCATTAAGGGATTTATTGTCTTCTTTGCAGACTGCCAAACTCTACGGCACGTCTCATCAGATTTTCAAGCAGTCAGTTCAGAAGGCCTACCATAGCCTCAAAGAGGCATTGTGCGAAAAGAGCGAAATAGTGGTGGGGATCGTGGGAGAAGAGTTGGCGCATGAAAAAGATATCCTTTTTGATCTCAGCAAGATCCTGCGTCCGATCATCGTGTATCTAAGGAATAAGAATATCGAGCGTATCGTCTTTTCGCAAGGGTTAGAAGAAAAAGAGCTTGAGGTATTCCTGCAGATGTTGGCGCTTTCTCCAGAAGAAGTCAAGCGAGATGCACAGGAATATCTGCGCCTTTCCGGGGTGCAGCATATCACCGTCGGAAGGCTTAAGGCTCCGTCCCCGACTGCTCCCCTAGGTGCGCAGGCCTTGGCAGCCGCGGTAAGCGTCTATGAGAGCTCGCTGAGTGAAGTCTCACAATCATTGACGGGCATTATGGAGGAGAAAACACTTGATCACCTGGCGCTAAAATTTGCGTTGAATAATATTGTTGAGAATCTTGCAACCCAGTATCAGGATTTTTTAAAGATGGCGACTATTAAACGTTATGATGTGGCTACCTACGTGCATCTGTTGAATGTCTCCATACTCTCGATGTACTTTGCCAGTAAGCTTGGGTTTTCAAAGGAAGAAATACGGGAGATCGGAGTTGCCGCGCTCTTCCATGATATCGGCAAACTTTATATCTCCCGGAGTATCCTGACGAAAGCCGATCAACTCAGCGATGAAGAATTCAAGACCATTAAAAGCCATACCGTGGTTGGGGCAGAAATACTTCTTCGATATCATGAGGGATTAGGAATGCTGCCTGTCGTAGTAGCCTACGAACATCATCTCAAGTTTGATATGAGCGGGTATCCCCGTTTACCCTTTACGCAGAAGCCACATATGGCCTCTTTGATCGTTACTATTTGCGACGTCTATGATGCCCTTTCGCAGCGGAGGGGGTATAAGCTTGATTACGCGCCGAATAATATTTATCGTTTGATGTTGAAAGAAAGAGGCGCCACCTTTCAACCGCACTTATTCGATACCTTTTATCAGGTGATGGGAGTCTGGCCAATCGGTTCCATTGTGGCTTTAAGTGATGGCAGGATCGCGGTAGTGCGCCAGGAAAACGAAGATGACATTTTTGCGCCGCAGGTAGAGATTATTCACCCCCAACGAGAGGAGAAGATTCTCGATCTTAAGGGACTTAAAGATACTCTTACCATTGAGCGGTTTCTCAACCCGTGGAAAGAGGGGAAGATATTCCTTTGTTTAGTCTAAATAGATTGACTTCTTGCGGGGATATGGTAAAGTATAAAAGAATAGTTCGAAGATGAGCTATACCTATAACGAAGGCGTTTAGAGGCCGAAGTATCGGCGCTAAACGCTTATTTTTTAAGGTTACTACGCATGGCAAAGTATATTTTTATTACCGGTGGGGTTATTTCAAGTTTAGGCAAAGGGATTGCCTCTGCCTCGATAGGAAAGATTTTGGAGTCAAGGGGGCTTACGATTACCCTTATGAAACTTGATCCCTATATTAATGTTGACCC
>JAHISH010000219.1 GCA_018818365.1 Candidatus Omnitrophota bacterium
AGATGCTGTCTTAGATGCGTGTAATGCAGGAGACGTGATGATGATTGGGTTGCGTTGGGAACACGTATGGGAAGGAGAGCAAGGGGTATATACAAGGTTACAGGATCTAGTTAAGAGCAGGATTCAGTACAATGATGCGAGAGAAACTGCAGGGAGAGGAAGGTTGAAATTTATTTGGTGTCTCTTTAACGAATATAATTTCAAAGAGTACTGGCGGTTACCGGAGCAGCTTCGAAATGAAGATAGAAGTGTTAATATGGCCTTGCTTGCCCAGGTGACTAATGGTGCGGCGCAGGCAATACACGAAATTGACAGAGAGTCTCCGGTTACGACTGCCTTAGGCGCTAGTACCGCGCGTGATGAGGATACTAAGAATTTATCGATTATTTTTAAAAATACCGATCAGATAGATTTCTATTCTTTCAACGCTTACTATTACCTCTACCCGGAGGATTTAATCTTGTACTACCTTATGTTCGCGCAGGAAGCGGACAATAGGCCTATATGGATCTCCGAAATCGGCGCAGACTCTTACGATAATAGAGGCGGTTTGGAAGACGGCGATACATTCAGGAAACAACATATGCTTGATGATTTCAGCCGCATGGAGCAGCTTGATCAAGATGCTTTGGGCAGATTTATTGATCGCGTAAAGCATACCAATACTCAGGCTCGGTTCTATCTTGAAGTGTTGCCAAAACTGATGAATTATCCGGAGTTCTTGATGGGTTTTACGATGTTTGAGTTGAGGAATGAAACAGGGACGGATAAAGATAATACCGTAAGTGTCGGTGCGTTCTACGATCAATATTCTAATGAAGAACACTATGGTTTATATTATGATACGGGCGAAATCAAGCCTGCTGGGCATATGATCAGACATCTGCTTTCCCGAAAAGGCGGGCAGTTTGTGAATATCAAAGAAGGAGACAGGGAACAACGGGTCTTCAGCACCTTTTATATTCAGGGAACAGATATCCCGTATATGAGAGAAAGTTATATTACCGATGAAATATTAGTCTACGATGCAGACTTAGGTCGGAAGCGGATTACCTGGATACCCAAGGATATCTATTATTTGGTGCATGACAATATGCCCGCAGAGGATTGGCAGACATGGATTGAGAATGCTCGTCACGGCCGTTTACAGAAGTATCGATTTACCGCGGTCGACTTCGGCTACTTGCATAAGGATTCCCGTTTCCTTCAGACCAGAGAGTTAGCCAAGATATTCAATCATAACAATACCGGTGAGCCTGAACAGGAACTCTCTACGATGCTGGTTGAAGAAAGTTATGTCGTCAGCCAGGGAGTGGTTACCGTCTACTTCTACTCCAAAGAGGGATTGCGCCAGTTGACCGGCCCGGCAGAATCAGTTGCCGGACTTTCCGAGCAGGTCATCACAGCTATGAACCAGGAAGCCAGAAACACGGCGCAGGAGATAAAAGAGCAGGGAGCAACATCTGTTCCTCAGCTTGACGCGCTATTCAGAAAAACTCCAACGGCACCGTCAAACGCACCCGTTCCGGCTTCCACGGACTCAATTCCTATGGTTCCAACAACTTCTGGCCACCACATCAGCGCTGAGCTTATGTCGCGCACTGCTGCTGATTATAGGACGAAGGGAGAAATAGAGGTTGCCGCTCGCTTTGAGTTGGTAGCAGGTGCGTTACAGTGGCTTGAGCAGTATCTGCATGAATCCGGTAAGATGACGGGACCACCCTATGTTGTTGCTACTCGTCAAGACAAGGAAATTATTTACAATCTTTCCCCCGCACAGATCCGCAGCATACTGAGAAGCTCGTTGAATCCGATCACCCGTCAGGACTATAGTGAAAAAGATATCAACTTTATCATTTCTCAAATTTCACTCCATGAGAGTGGAGATACAGATACGGCAGGGATTCAGGTTCAGTATGACGCGATTAAAGAATTGCTTACGCAAGAACAAACTGTTTCGGTAAATCCTACTCATTTGAAGTTTGTCCTTGCGGATATCTACGACCCTGAAGGTAAAAAGATCGGAAGTCGAATAGTTGGAGAAGCCGAGTATACGTATCGGTATGACTATCGTCTGTTGGAAGATAAAGAGAGAGATGAAATGCGGCGGATAAGGGATAAGGTTTCGACGAACCCTAATTTGAAATTCCCCGACATTGTCTCGTACATGAGTGATACTGATATTGCGGGCAAAGCCTTGCAGATTTATCAACTTGTCCCCGTGGGAGACGGAGTTGAAGAGCTTGACGCTATGAAGCAGTTCCGGGGGGTACTGGATAAGAACGGAAGGGCGTTGTTCTTGATATTTGATGCCTGGCAGCGTATTCGATTCTTGTTCTATTCCCGTAGCGGAGAAGATGTGGCAACTATTGACTACGACTATTACCAGGATGCAGACGGGAATCCGGTGATAGGGGATATGCGTAGTATCGGTATTGTTTTGGATGTGGAGAAGATTAAAGGCAGCATCAAGGCCAGGGATGAACAGGGTAATGAGATTGCCATTGAGCCGGATAATCAACCGGAGGTGCAGTTCCAATATGTCTTGGTCTATAATCGCGGCATCAAAGATAAAGAGACTGAGCAATGGTTTATTGAAAAGAGGAATCGGACCGAATTCGGGGTTTTGGAGGAAGTTCAATACGGGGAATGGTTGGGGGATGAATCTAAGCCAACCGTGAATACCGTTGCTAGCCTCCAGGAGCTTTCTGGAGAGAGGAAGTTCCAGCGGCTCCAAGAATTAAGGAATAACTTCAGAGTTACGGATATTGAAAGTTTGGTTTATACCCCAGTAACATGGGAGGAGAAAGATGGGACATGGCGATCTGTCGAGATAGAGCCGTTTGTCAATCCCTTTAACGGGAAGACATACCGACGGGAATATCTGCGGCTTTCCCAGATTCCGCGGTTGGTGATGGGGGCTGTGGTTGAAGAGATTGATACTCCCGACGGTAAGAAACTTCTGCCAGTCGGCAGGCCCTATAGCGTTTCTTCATTGTACGGTTTGGCCTTCGAACAAAGGGCCGGTCAGAATGCGATGAAGATAGTTCTCATCCGTGAGAACCGTGATTCTGCAAATGAAGACGAGTTTAAGGAAGGGATTATTGCCCTTCGTTTCCATACGTTAGAGATAAAGGATATCTTAGGCAGAACCGAAGAGGTGTGGTACGGCCGTAAGAATCAAGATGGCAGCTATACCGTTGGGCGCGGGGATTCCAAGCTGAGGAAGTTCTACCAGGATACAGGGGAAGGGATTTACTATACCGCCCGTAAAGGTGTAGCTACTGTCCTATTAGATGACGAACAAGAGATGGCTTGGAATGTTGCTGAGACCGTGGGCGTCGAAGAAGGAGCGGTTTCTGTACGCTTGCAAGAAGGGATACAGTTTGTCACTCAGGGCAGGGAAATTATCTTAACGGGCAGAGATGATTATTCCCTGGATTATGTTTCCGGGGAGAAAGAAATTATCTTTGATAATCGGGGCCGCATGTTAAGAGGAGTCAGTGACTTTGATAACGAAGGCAATCCTCATTACATAAGCTTTGTTGATTCGGCGAACACCTCATATTTGGGAAGGGCACGACGTTTGTTAGGTATCAATCCTGCGCTCAGGACGTATTATTATCGTGATTCGGAAGATTATTCTACCTATCGCCCGCAAGATTTGTTTTATACGGATACATTTGCCGGTGGCTTAATGCTGTCCGGTGACGCGCGTTTTGTGTACGGAAAACAGTATGCCCAGATCCCGCAAGAGCCGGAATTCGATTTGGTGCTAAAATACCAGGTTCTCTCTCCCTCGGGATTGATGTATTGTGTGCTCTACGATATCTTACGTCCCGGCGATGACGAAGAGAGAGTAAAACTCTACTTCAAGGCAAACCTTCCTTTGTATTCCGTTAAAATCGAAGAGGCGACACTTGAAGAATTAACAAAAGATACTCCTCTTCAGGAAGAAACTCCTTATAAAATGTTTTCCATCGAGACATCAGGCCCTGGTACCGGCAAGGTGCGGTTTCATGAATACGACCATCAATGGGGAGGGGATTGGGTGTATGCCGATAGGTATCGGGAGTATAAAGGGAATCATTGGGTTTTCTTCCGCTATAATATGTTTACTACCAGGACGGTGCGTGAGGATGGACAGCGCCAGTGGTACTATCCACAGGATAGTTGGGCCTTGACGTTCATTAAAGATAATGTGCGGAACAATACGCTCAATGCTTTGACTGGCAGAAGTTTACCTTCTGATGAAGAATTGCCTGTCCAAGAGCGTTATCTGAAAGATGAGGTTGATCATGCGATACCCGCGTTTGTCGCGGCGCCCTTTTCTTTCTGGAAGGTAGGAGTAGCTGTCCTGCCGGCGGTGCTTTTTATCATTGTGACGTTGCACCTCTTAGGGCCGATTAATATCTTCAGGTGGTGGAGCAGCTTGATGCTTTGGCAGCGCAGGATACGGCTGGGAAGACAGACGCAAAGAGATTCCCAGCAGTATTTAGGGCAACTATTAACTCTGATGGCTGACGCGGTTACTGTGCAAGACTTGAATGGCATCATGCTTTCTCAGAATCTATCGAGGAGCTTCCGTACCGGACTGCAGGATTTATTTAATTTCGAACTCCTTACTATAGAACAATTCCATGAGGTCGTAGCAAGGGCGCAGGAGGAGATAGTGGGAAATACGCTGGTTTCGCTTTCTGCGTTATGTGGTTATTTACTGAACCAGAGCCGCAGTGTTTCGTCTCAGGGGTTGACGCCAGAGCGGTTAGATGCACAGAAACAGGAAGTATTGACTTTACTGGATCAACTCTTTTCTGCGCATACCGAATCGGAGATACTTAATGTCGTAGAGCGCTTCCCGCAGGATTTTGTCTCGGTGTTGGCGGATCTCTTTAATCAGGGGATACTTTCCGTTGATGCGGTGAGGGAGATTGTCCAGCGCGCAATAACCGCTGTCTCGGCCCAGCAATCCCTTCAAGTACATAACCCGGCTGATTTCTCCAAGGTGTGCGGTGTCTATTTGCTGACGCCCGCGCTTGCCGCGCATTACCTTATGACCGAGTGTTTATACGCGGCATTGGTGCCGGTTTTAGATGGGTATTTTGATGCGTATCATTTTCATACCGTTCCTCTTATTCTGGATCGTTTAATCCAAGTTAGAAATGGTCTGGTGACGATCATGGGAGGCGGCAGGGCAAATTTAGGGGTGGTAATGTTCCGGACGAATGCCCCGGGTCCTTTTGCCTATCTGGATAATTTATTGAAAGTCGCGCAATTGTCTCCTACTGTTCCGAACAATAATTCGATTGTCGGGAATCAACAGGTGGTTGTTAATATATTGGAAGAAATGATCGCGTTTGTCCAGACTCATGGCCGCGTGCTTAGTTCCAGTGAATATGATGAAATTATATCTCACCATGTTCCTCGTACTCATGTGGCATGGTATGACCTTACGAATGCCTTGAGTGAGCTTATCGGCGGACAGATCCATCGTCATAACCGCACGGTTACCAAGCGGGAGATGATTATTGATGACGTATTGCGCCGATATATTGAGTTACGCTCCCGTAGCGTATCAAGGAGGCTGGGGACAGCGCAGGACGGCATTTATGTCAAATACAAGAAACGCATGGCAGGTTATGTGGAAGTGCCTCTTGAAGAATATACCGTGATGAGGATGATTCAGCAGGAAATCAATGTCAATCGTCCAACGTTTGTGGCCCGTATGGTGGAGTTGGCCATGGGGATGCGGCCAGGCCTTGCCCCGCGCATTTTCCCCACCATCATGGCATACGATAGGTTCTGGTCTTATATATTTATGGATACCGTGCATGGCATATTTGTCGGTGGGATTAAAGCCAAACAGCCGCTCGACCCGAGATTGGTGATGATGGGGCAGGATCAATTAGACGATCCGAAAACGGGATTACGCAAGCAGCTGGCTGATAAAGAGCAGGAAATAAGACAGGCAAAGAGCAGGAAACCTAGAGATGGAGCGAGGATGGCGGAGTTGAATAAAGAACGCGCAGAGAAAGAAGAGCAAATTCGAAATCTTGAAAGGACTATGGCCGGGGTTCAGTCGGAAATTGAGGATACTGTTCATGGTTCTAACCATGTTAAGTGGAGACCGCAATTCTTCCCGGATGATTTTGACCGGCTGCACAAGCGGCTTTCTCCTTTAAGGAGAAGCTTAGGACTTACCTTAGACCAAGCCCGGGAATGTTTGGAACGGGTGATCACCCGGCAGCAGATCGACTTGTTGGAGAGGGCAAGGAGATATGGCAAAGAGGCCGACTATCTGGCGCTGCAGCCGATGATCAGCGATGCTTTAAATAGTGCTCGGGCCGCGCTTACCGTTGTTCCCGCGCCTGCGACCGCAGAAGATTTTTATAATAGGTTATCGGATGCTTTGTTACAATTGACTTTGATTGATGTTCAGCTTATTAACGTCAAGAAAATCTTCCCCTTTGGCCCCGTCATGGATACGCGGGACAGGATGTTTACCTACCGGGCAAGATTTGTGCAGGAAATAGTGGATGTGGTGCTCTTGCCGCAGAAACGCTTGGAAGCCCAGAAGTTTAAGATACCTCTGGTGAGCTATGCCATGAAGATGCGTAGAGTATATTTTCGTTACTTCATGCCGTTATTTGATCGTAGGTTCTGGAATATTCCGGAGAATATCTCCCTGCCGGCGTTGATTTGGGGAGTGGTGACCAATAGGGATTTCTGGAATGAGATTGGTGAAGAGTTAGGCTTGAGCGACCAGGAAGTGCAGCATATGCGCGGCGGGTTAAATGAATTTATGAGAATTTTACGTAATTTTATCTATTACAATTCATTAATGCACTTTTTGATCACCTACATCTGCCTGCCCAAGCTCCTGGCGTCATTAGGCCTGCTTTCTTTCCCCGGAAACCTGCCGGTAATTATCTTGGCGATCTTTATTGCTACCTGGTTTGGTAATGCGTTTCTCTTTGGTTCCTCTGCTTTTTATCTCAGGATCTTCCGGGTGGCCAAGGAACATGTTGAAGATATCAATGCCTATACCGTAAGGACTATCGGTGATATCCATATCGGCCTGAGTCTGTTACAAGGACGAAGCATTGGCACGCGGATGGGCAGGTGTTTGTTTTATTCGACATTTATTCTTTTGGCTGCGGGATTTTTCGGAGTCGGCGTCGGCATAGGGGCACTGCTTACGTACGCGGGATGGCTCTCTTGGAATGGGGCGTTTTTCTTAGGTGGACTCTCTGCGTTACCTATTATTTGGTGGATGATCTTTCGGTTGACGCAGGGGCCGCGCTTACGCGGCAGTTTTTCCCTGGTCTATACCGGCGACAATCGGGAAAAGGCACTTGCCATGTGGAAACAGGTAGTCGAAGATTGGGCATCTCCAGACCTTAATTTGATCAGCTTCGTGCAGAGAGAGCGGCTTCTGTCTTTAGACGGGATTTCCCACTATGAGTTGTGGCGATTGCACCCCGAAGTCCTCCATAGGATAAAGCGTTTCTTGAACAAATTTTACCGCAGCGATATTCCCGCATGTGCTGAAGGACAAACTACCCCGTATCAAACGTGGGATGAAATCCCGCGTACGCTCTTCCACGCTACCGTTGCCGGAGAGTGGGATCACGATTGGAACTGGACCGTGCAGCACTTGCCGGATTTACTCAATAATCCTGCTACCATGATCGAGTGGGAGAATTATCTGCGAGATGTAGCGAAATTGAAAGAAAAACAAATTCAGGCGTTAACCAGGGCTCTCAGAATATTCCCCTACTTGAGCTATCAAGCAAGGACAGGATTCGGTGATTTGAAATCGAGTATTGACCGAGTATTAATCGCTGCCATAGATCCGGAGCTTTTGGAGAAGATAGCGCAGCAGCCTTCGGATCCGTTAGAGCGGGAACAGTTGGATGAGGATAAGAAGAAGCTTTTGAAGAAGATAGAGCAGGCACTTACCTTCTTTGCAACCATGCGTGATGATGTTATTGTTCGCCTGGAAGACCGCAATCGTCGTTACTTGACGGTTATGGAAGATACCGCGAGAGATTATTTCGCGGATCCCGTGTATCTGGTGTTGCGGATGAGGGCGGAAAGCGGACAGCCATTGAGTGATGCCCAGCGTGATTATTTAGAGCAGGCAGAGAGTAACTATTGCCTTTTAGCCACAGAGAAGGCGGCGTTCAATGCGCAGTATGTAGGTAAGTGGATGGGGGATGTGGCGCCGGCAACGCCGGCACAGCATAAGGCGTTAGCCGAGCGTTTTGCGGACCTGTCGAATTTTACGATTGTGGAACCCATGAACTATTCAGGCTTAATGCCCATCAAGGATAGTGCCTGGATGGTGCAGGTGCCGGTGATGATTGGTGCCCGTCACTTTGTAGCCCAGGACGTTTCTAATAGGGTCTCCATTGAGGAGTTTCAGACCTTGCCGCATTTAGCCTACCTTTACGAATTGAATCCGCGATTGGGCCAGCAGCTGATGCCGCTCTATGCGGACGAACAGCATCTGACGCTTTCCGGCGGGTGTGGTGGCCATGCGGAAACAGTATGGGCGCATCCGGTGCAAGACGGGATTAATCAGATCGGTACTCTGACTATGTACGGCAAGACTTCTGCAGAGGCTGATATGTATTTTGGCGAGTTCTTGCCTTCTCTGGCACAGGATACCGAGCGTTTGATGTCTCCCTGGCGAGCGCGAGGCAGGGATATTTCTTCCGGGAGAAGCGGTACCGGGCCGTTGAATAGGGCGGCAGAAGATGCGCTGCAGGGAGAGGGCTTCTTGGC
>JAHISH010000220.1 GCA_018818365.1 Candidatus Omnitrophota bacterium
GAAGTAATTTCATGGGGCAGGCAATTGGGGATAAGGAATTTGGGATTTTTTATGATAGGAATACCAGGGGAGACCATGCGTACTGCGCGGAATACGATTGCGTTAAGCAGATCTCTGGGATTGGATTATATCCAGATCACCCGAGTTACCCCTTTTCCTAATACCGAGTTGTACCGAATGTTAATAGAGAGCGGTTTTGGGGATTACTGGAGAGAATTTACTAAAGACTCATCAGCGGAGAGATCTCTGCCGCTGGTGGGTACTGATCTGACTTCAGAGGAAGCGATGCGCCTTATCGCGCAGGCATATCGCGCATTCTATTTTAGGCCGCAGTATATCTTTCGCGCGCTTAAAAGGACAAGGAGTATTTTGGAATTGAAGAATTCGGTTGAGGCGGCACTAGGGTTACTTGTTACTTCGTGATCTGTTGACTATGAACGCATTACTTATTAATCCTCCGACAGGAAGGTATATGAGGCAGGACCGTTCTCAAGTCCCTCTTGATACCAGGGTTGCCGAGCCTCCCCGGCCTCCCATGGATTTAGCAAGTATTGCTGCGGTAATGGAAAGAGAAGGGGTTACCTGCCGCATCAGGGATTACCCTATGGAACAGAAGGATTGGGATGATTATGCTGCGGATCTTATCGATTTTAAGCCGGAGGTTGTTATAATCAGTACCACAACCCCGACGGTCAGCGGTGATCTTAAGGCTGCGGAGATTGCGAAACAAAAAGATCCGAAGATCCGCGTGATTGCCAAAGGTGCCTACTTCTTGGTCTTTGATAAAGAGATCCTGGCTCAATACCAGAGTCTTGATTTGGTAATACGCGGGGAACCGGAGTTGTCAGTGCGGGATATCGTCCAGGGCACGCCGTATGCGCAGATCTTAGGAATTACCTTCCGAAGCGGCACCGAGATTATCAGGAATGAGGATAGGCCTTTTAATGAGAATCTAGATGATTTGCCTTTTCCTGCCCGGCACCTTTTAAATAATCAGCTTTACCTGACTCCGGATACCCGGGAACCGATCGCTTTTATTGAAAGCAGCCGTGGTTGTTTTAACCGCTGCGTCTTTTGCGCGGCACGTTTAGTATCGGGGAATAAGATGCGTATGCGCTGCGTCGATTCTGTTTTTACGGAACTAAAAAAATGTGTGCATGATTTTGGGTTTCGGAATTTTTTCTTTCTCGCGGATACCTTTACCTGGCATAAAGAATGGGTGGTGGATTTATGCAAAAAAATAGTTAACGAAGGCCTTCAGATACGCTGGGGAGCAAACAGCCGGATTGATTCCTTGGATGAGGAGCGATTATCCTGGATGAAGAATGCGGGGTGCTACGTCATAGGATTCGGCGCCGAGAGCGCCAGTCAGTATATGCTGGATAAGATGCATAAGAAGACCTGTGTTAAAGATATCGAATCAGTAGTGGACCTCTGTAGACGATACGGGATAGAAAGCTACCTTATGTTTGTGATCGGCCTGCCCTGGGAGACTGCCGAGACTATTCAGCAGACCGTGCGTTTTGTAAAGAAGACAAAAGCTTCTTTTATCGAAGTCAATCTTGCCTATCCTCTTCCGGGGACCGATTTTTATATTATGGCTAAGGAAAATTGTTTATTTAATGAGGATGAGTTAATAGGAAGCGATCATAGCACGCCGTTAGTCAGGAGTTTTTCGCTGGATTCAAAAGAACTTGACCGCGCACGCAAGAAGGTCTTGCGGGCATTTTACTTGCGTCCCGCGTACATGGGATCGCGTATTGCTAAGATTCGCTCTTGGCGTGTGGCCTGGGCTTATTGCGTCTATGCGGTGCGGCTGGTGAAGAATATCCTGTGGGGGTGCCGATGAAGGCATTTCTGATAAATCCTCCGTCAGGTTTATTCGTCCGGGAAGATCGCTGTCAGAGCGCAGTAGGGGATTTCACCGTCTCTGTGGTCAGGCCGCCAATGGACCTTATGTTCATGGCGTCAAGCTTAGAGTCGTTAGATATTAGCTGCCGTATTAAAGATTATCCTATCGAGGGCGGAGATTGGGAATCTTTTAAGGATGACTTCACAAAATTCATGCCGGATATTTTGATTATCAGCGTTACGACCCCGACAATTGAAAAAGACCTGCATGCTGTTCGTCTTGCCAAAAAGATTGTTAAGAATCTGCTTACCATTGCCAAAGGCGCCCATTTCCTGGAGGAGGACCAGAGAGTCTTAGCGTCGTGTAAGGAACTGGATGTGATTGTGCGGGGAGAGAGCGAATTGGTGGTTAAGGAGCTGCTTAGCTCTTCTGATTGGAGCGCGATACAAGGGATCACCTACCGTGTGAATGAGAGAATAGTGCGCAACCCCGCGCGAGAGCTCTTGGAGAATTTGGATGCATTACCTTTGCCTGCACGCAGGCTTGTCAAGAACCACCTTTATCCTCGTCCAGATACTGCGGAGCCAATGGCAGTCATAGAGACCAGCAGAGGGTGCCCCGGGGATTGTATTTTTTGTCTGGTCGGACAGGTCTCCGGCAAGAAGATACGCCTTCGTTCTGTATCGGGAATCGTCGATGAAGTAGAAGGATGTATCCGCGAATTCGGCATCCGGAATTTTCATTTTAAATCCGACACCTTTACCTGGAAGAAAGAATGGGTGATTGAGCTTTGTCAGGAAATATGCCGTCGGGGGATTAAGATACAGTGGCTATGTAACAGCCGTGTAGATACGCTGGATAGGCAGCGCCTGGAGTTTATGAAGAAGGCCGGCTGTTGGGCAATCGGCCTGGGAGTTGAAAGCGGTAATCAGGATATACTTGATAATATCCATAAGGGGATTACTCTTGCGCAGGCGCAAGAGGCAGTGAGTCTTTGCCGGGAATTCGGCATTCTTTCGTATGTCTATTTTATCATCGGGTTTCCCTGGGATAACAAGGAGACAATTGAGGACTCGGTTCGTTTTGCGCTGAAACTGGATCCTGATTTTGTTGATTTTTTCCTTCCCTTTCCTTTTCCGGGTACCGGATTAGAGAAGATCGCCAGAGAACAGGGTTTGTTCGACGGTCAAATGCCGGTTGCGGCTTACTCTCAGGCGGGGTTACGGACCGCGTCACTGACTAGAGAAGAATTAATGGCGCTTAAGAAGAGTGCATTGGCACGATTCTATCTGCGGCCCGGGTATATACTTAAGAAGTTTGCCGGTGCGGCTTCCTGGAGGGTACGCCGGAATTACTTTTATCACGGGCTTAAGGCACTGCGGCGGATGCGGTAAAAAGACCAATGAATGAAGAGATTATTAAAGCACAGGAAGATAATGCACGTACCCCTAATTATAATAAGTGGATACTAGAGTCTATTCTTCCCTATGTGGGTACGCGCATTCTGGATGTAGGGGCAGGGCAAGGTAATTTTTTGCCTTATTTCCTGCAGAAGGAGTTTCTGCTGGCGACCGATATCTTAGATGTTTTTGTGGAGAAACTTACGGTGACTTATAGCCTTCGGACGAACGTCAAGGTCTGCAAGGCAGATATTCAAAACGAAGAGTTTATAGAAATCGCCCGTCGGTATTACGTTGATACGGTCATATGCAATAATGTGTTGGAACATGTGCAGGATGATCAGAAGGCATTGAGGAATATCAGCGCAATGCTTCCTCCGGGCGGGAGAGGAAATTTGATACTGGTCTTGCCTGCGTTTCAGATTCTCTATAGCAGGTGGGACCGGGCAGTAGGGCATTTCAGAAGATATGATTTCTCTGATATTCAGAGTAAGCTTCAAAAAGAGGGGTTTAGTATTAAGAGAAGTTTCTACATGAATTGTATCGGTTTCTTCGCGTGGTTTGTTAACGGCAAGATCTTGCATAACACCCCTTACACGGGAGCATTTATTAAAGAACAGGTTCTTTTATTTGATCGTTACATGGTGAAGCCCTTACGCTTTATGGAAAGAATAATTCCTCCTGCGTTTGGGCAGACATTAGTCATTATTGCGCACCATACGTATTCTCCTATAAAGTAAACTATGTGTGGCATCGTAGGGATCTATCATACTGATAAGTCAGCAGGCCTTCAGCAAGAGGTGCTCCGGCAGATGTGCGAGACGTTGGTGCATCGGGGGCCTGATGACGAGGGGTACTTTATTCATGAGAATATGGGGGTGGGTATACGCCGCTTAAGCGTAATCGATATCGCCCAAGGGCATCAGCCGCTCCCTAACGAGGATAATTCCGTCTGGGTTATTCATAACGGAGAAATATATAACTTTGAAGAGCTTCGTGCCCAGTTACTCAGCAGAGGCCATCGCTTCCGTACTCTTTCAGATGCTGAGGTTATCGTGCATCTATATGAAGAGAAGCAGGAAGATTGCCTTGAATATCTCGAGGGGATGTTTGCCTTTGCCGTGGTGGATACAAAAAGAAGAAAGTTTTTTGTCGCCAGGGATCGTTTAGGGATTAAGCCGCTTTATTATGCTGCTTTTAACGGCAGCGTGGTCTTTGCGTCCGAACTTAAAGCCTTGATGTGTGCCCCCGGCTTTAGAAGAGAAATCGACCGGCAATCGCTGTATCACTTTTTTTCTTTGAACTATACTCCTTCTCCCGAAACGATCTTAAAAAATGTTAACCAGCTTCCCGCAGGAGCATTTTTTACTATCAGCGCAGGCCAGGGCCTGCGGGTACGTCATTACTGGGACCTGAAGGTCCCGGAGTATACACGCGATACAGAGCAAGAGATAGAAGAGAAGATCAGATATCTGCTTAAACAGGCAGTCAGCCGTATGCGAAAGAGCGATGTCCCTTGGGGAGCTTTCTTGAGCGGGGGGATTGACTCTAGCACCCTTGTGTATTTTCTTAGCCAAATCTCTCCCGGCCGGCTTAAAACATTCTCTTTAGGATTTAATGAAGCCTCATATGATGAAACTGCGTTTGCAACGCTTGCCGCGCAGGAGTTTGCAAGCGACCATTATGCACTCCAATGTCATGCCTCTGACCTTATGCGGATTTTTCCTCAGGCAGTCTGGCATGCGGATAATCTCTTAGCGGATCCTGCGATGATTCCTTTGTACCTTTTATCCGCGTATGCCAAGACTCAGGTAACGGTATGCTTTTCCGGAGACGGAGGGGATGAGTTATTTATGGGGTATCCTACTTATCGCGCGGACCGTTATCTTAAGTGGTATCGATTATTGCCTTCATGGGCCAGATCGCGGATCGTCAAAAAATTAGTAGCGAGTATGCCTTCTTCAACCGATAAATTAAGCCTTGAGTATAAAGCTAAAAAGTTTGTCGAGGGAGCAGATCTCTCTCCTGCGCGGGCACACTACTGGTGGCGGACAGTCTTTACCGATAGGGAAAAAGAGAATTTATTTACCAATGATTTCTTGCGTGAAGTAAAAGAAAAGGATTCATACCAGGTATATTCCCGTTGTTACAAGCGGCAGGCAGGAGAAATGTCTGCAATGGACCAGTATCTCTATGCGGATCTAAAGGTGTGGCTTCCCGACAATAATCTCGTACGAGTCGATGCAATGAGCATGGCCCATGGATTAGAAGTACGAGTTCCTTTCCTGGACCGGGAGCTTGTTGAGTATGTGGCTAGTATCCCCCCGGCTTTGAGGATGAAAAGAGGCATATTAAAATATCTGCTTAAAAAGTCCATGCGTAAGAGACTGCCCTCCTCAATTATCAAGAGGAAGAAAGCAGGGTGGCATGTGCCTCTAGGCGGATGGTTTCAGCACGAATTGAAAGATCTGGTGACGCAAACACTGCTTTCATCAGATACGGGGACTGAAGGGATCTTTAATAAGCGATTTATTCAGGGGGTACTGGACGACCATTGCGCAAAACGCCGTACCAATACCTTTAAGATCTGGGGGCTTTTAGTATTCTTTCAATGGCATAAGACGTTCTTTCGCGATACTGCCTAAGGAGGTGGAGAGGTCTGATGTGGAGGTCATTGATTGCGCATCTGGGTTTCATGCGATATAAACCGAAAGTGATTATTCCTTTAGTAAAAGGGGTTATCAGTAAGAAGGTTCTTAAGCGAATGGTTTTACGTACCGTGGATCTGGCGGTAACGGGAGATTGCCATTACCGTTGTGAATTCTGTTCGGCATATACGCTGTACCGCAAAGGCGGCCCCTATCTTTCAGTACCGCAGATACACAGAATTTGGGAAGAATGCCGCGCATTGGGAGCGATGCATGTGAATCTGACTGGAGGTGAGCCGTTAATGCGTGGGGTTGAAGAACTCTGCGTGATTATCGGGCAGCTTTTTCCTTCGAAGTACCTGGTTTCTTTAGTGACGAGTGGTTTTAGCCTTACCTCTGAAAAAATTAGAAAGCTTAAGGAATCCGGCTTAGATACTTTGCAGTTGAGTATTGAAAGCCTCGATCCTGACGTGCATGACCACTTAGTAGGCTTCAAGGGAAGCCATGGAACCATTATTGAATCTTTGCGTTACGCCAAAGAAGCAAAGCTTAACGTGTGCCTGAATGCGGTATTCTATCATGATAATAGTAGAGAGATACATAGGCTTATTGATTTTTGTAAGAAACAAAAGGTTTTCTTGGTTCTTAATACGGCCTCTTCAGAGGGGAAATGGGCAGCACAGGGGCATAATAGATTGCAGAAGAAAGACATCGTTTTGTTTGAACGTTTCTTGCGAGCGCCTTACGTGCGGCATGACTCTTCAATGAACTATTCGCTTAAGCGCGAATGCCCGGGAGGCAAAGAGCGTATTCATATTACCGCCTATGGGGATGTGCTTACGTGTCCTCTGGTACAGATTAGTTACGGGAATGTGCTCAACGAGCCGCTTGCGGGTATCTATCAAAGGATGAATGCGGTGCCTCTATTGAAGCGTTCCTGTAGTTTGTGTAAGCATGCGTTTGATGAAGAGTATTATCAAACGATGATCCAGCCATGCCAGGATTTTCAGGGTAGACCTGTATCCTGTACGGAACATCCTTGTATAAGGAGCGTATAGATGAGTAACTCTTTAATTAGCGTCATAATCCCCGCATATAATGAAGAGCAGGCGATTATCAAGGTGATTTCTGAAGTGGCAGGAGTAATGGATAATTCCGGCCGGAACTATGAGATTATCGTTGTTGATGATTGCTCACGAGACCGAACCGCAGAGTTGGTAAAAACAGAGAAGGTAAGATTATTGCGGCACAACCAACGTAGAGGCGTAGGTGCGGCACGCAAGACAGGAATCAGTAATGCACGAGGGGATATTGTAGTGATGATTGATGCAGATGGAACGTATCCTGCGCAAAGTATCCCTTCTTTATTGGCATTGATGCCGCGTTTTGACCAGGTTATCGGAAGCCGCACGAAAGATTTTGGAAGGCTTAAAACCTTGCGCATGTGGGTGAAGCGGAGCGTTTTTTCATTTGCTTCTTTCTGTGCGGGGCAACAGATCCCCGATCTGAATTCAGGGTTACGGGCTATAAAAAAAGAGGTTCTTTCCCGTTACCTGAGTTTTGTCCCCGATGGATTCTCCTGTGTCTCTACGATGACCTTGAGTTTTATGTATAACGGGTATGCGGTGACGTGGATTCCCATCGATTATTATCCGCGTATCGGCAGGTCAAAGTTCCGTAGATTCAGAGATACGCTATGGATTATTTTTGCCATAATCCGTCTACGCCTGATCTTTAAGAGAACAAGACGCCCATGACTAAGAAAATACTTATTCTTATCTTCAGTATCGTTCTTTTCGTGATTGCGTCGGAGTTTGTTTTGAGAATCAGCGGCAATCTTTTTTATTCCTGGTGGATGCATGAAGGAGCAAGGCCACTTACTTTCGAGGAGTCAGAGATCGAGCGGATCAACGATAAAGTAAGAGTTTCTTCTCCGGATAAAGATTTACTCCGTATCCTTTGTGTGGGTGATTCTTGGACCTTTGGATATGGCGCAGCGCCGTATCTTTCA
>JAHISH010000221.1 GCA_018818365.1 Candidatus Omnitrophota bacterium
AAGAAGAGGAGAAAGGGATGTTAAATGCCATACAAAGGAAGAGATTACTTACGCTCGCACGCGAATCTCTTGAAACGTATCTATCGACGGGGAAAAAACTTGAAGTAACGGAAACCGATCCGCTCTTATTGAAGGTAATGGGAGCCTTCGTGACCTTAAGCAAAAGCGGCCAGCTGCGCGGCTGTATCGGAAATATCATCGGCCGACAGCCACTATATCTGACCGTACGGGATATGGCGGTAGAAGCAGGAGTCGGTGATCCGCGTTTCCCGCCCGTTCAGGCAAAAGAACTTTCGGATATTGGTATTGAAATATCGGTTCTCTCTCCTTTAGAACGCGTTGATTCGCCGGAAAAAATAGAATTAGGAAAGCACGGCGTATTAGTCAAACGTGGGTTTTCCAGTGGGGTCTATCTTCCCCAGGTTGCCACTGAGACCGCATGGAGCAAAGAGGAGTTTCTCTCCAGCCTCTGCGCGCATAAGGCAGGGCTTCCTGCAGACGCATGGAAGGATCCGTCGACGGAGATGTATGTTTACACGGCGGAGGTGTTTTCAGAGAAAGAATTATGAGGAATTGGTGCACGGGTGTCCCCCTATGCGATTAGTTATTACTTTTTTGCTGCTCGGCCTCGCCCTCGGCATCGGCCCCTGCATGGCCAGTTGCGGGCCGCTTCTCTTAAGTTACATCGCCGGAACAGGCAAGACGGTATCACGGGGGCTTTTTACCTACCTTATTTTCTCAATAAGCCGTATGGCCGCCTATGCGGTGCTGGGGGTATTAATTCATCTCTTTGGGGAGATTGTCACCCAACGTTTTGCCGGGCTGGTAGGAAAATATCTTTATCTGGCCGGAGGAATTTTTATTCTCTTCATCGGAGTGCTGATGATGTTTCGTCAAGAGAAAAAAGACGGTCTCTGCGCAAAGATTCAGAACGTATTTTTAAAAAAAGATGCCAAGACCGTCGGGCTGTGGGGAATCATTATTGGTCTTCTCCCGTGCGCGCCGTTAGTATCGGTACTTTCTTATATCGGCCTGGTTGCCCGCTCATGGCCGCAGAGCATTTTTTACAGCCTTGCGTTCGGCCTAGGGACGATGCTGTCGCCTTTGTTGTTATTATGCGGTGCCGCAGGGGTGCTACAGAAATTCCTTCATGACCATCTCCGGGTCCAGCGAATATTTAACGGTATCTGCGGGTTGGTCGTGGTGACGTTGGGCGCGCAGCTTATCCGGAGGGCTTTTATCAATGCATAAGTTCTTTGTGCCCAGGGAAAATATCCGCGCGCAGGAGGCGGTGATTACCGATAAGAAAGATATCCATCATTTGAAGGATGTCCTGAGGTTAAGAAAGGGAAGTAGTATTCTTCTTTCCGACGGAGAAAACAGCGAATACACCGCTTGGATAAAGAATATGGCGTCCTCAGAAGTCTTTTTGTCCATTCAGAAAAGGCAGGCGTATCCCTGCGCATGTAATTATCTGCTTACCGTCGCCTGCGCTATCCCCAAACAATCGCGGTTCGACGATATCGTGGATAAGCTCACCCAGCTTGGGGTGGCGCGCATTATCCCTTTAGAGACACAACGATCGGTTGTCAGAATAGATAAAAAAAAGAAGATGTTACGGCAGCAACGCTGGCAGAGAATAGCTTTGTCCGCGGCGCAGCAGAGCCGGCGCGCGGATATACCGGTCGTCGCTCCGGTAATGAAGATAGAAGAAGTTTTATCTGAGGGCACCGCATATGCGCTGAAGATTATCGCGGCGCTCTGCGAAAAACGCAGGACGCTCAAAGAAATTATTTCGCCGTGTACGCATAGGAATATACTGATTTTAATCGGCCCTGAAGGGGATTTTACCGAGAAGGAAATTGCCGGGGCAGAAGCGAAGGGGTGTATCCCGGTAAGTGTAGGCGCGAATGTCTTACGGGTCGATACCGCGGCGATTGCCGTTGCCAGTTTCATCGCGATTTATGAAGACCGTTAAATTCTATACCCTTGGCTGCAAGGCCAATCAATATGACACCCAAGAGATACGCGAGCAGTTTCTAAGGGCGGGGTTCTCTGAAGCGTATAACGGCTGTTCTGCCCAGGTTTGCGTGATCAATACTTGTACCGTCACCGGCAAAGCCGACGCGGATTCCCTCTATACCGTCCGCCGCGCCCGTCGGGAAAACCCCCGCGCGAAGGTTATCGTCACCGGGTGCTTGACAGAATTGGATGCGCCTATGATCAGAAAAGCCGAGCCCTTATCGATAATGGTCAGAAATAAGGACAAAAAAACCATTGCAAATCGTCTTTTTCGTTATTCTCGTTTATTTCGTCGCTTCCGTCAGACTACCAAGATGAACCAGACGAACATAACGAGTCCGACGAACCAGAGAAGACAGACGAATGGGGGAATCTCTTTTTTCGAGGGCCACACCCGCGCGTTTCTTAAGATTCAGGATGGCTGTAATTATTGTTGTTCGTATTGCAAGGTTCCTTTGGTGCGGGGTCGTTCGTGCAGCAAACCCCTGCGTGCAGTTGTCCAAGAAGCGCGCCGCCTCGTTGCAAACGGGTACAAAGAGATTGTCCTTACCGGAATATGCCTGGGCGCGTATGGCAGGGATTTTAAGCCTTCTAAGAATCTCGGGCAGGTAATAGAAGAACTGGAGGATATCGAAGGGCTTTTGCGTATCCGTTTTAGCTCGATTGAAGCCAAGGATATTTCTCAGGGGTTAATCAAGAAATTGGCGCATTCAAAAAAGTTATGCCGGCATCTGCACATCCCTCTGCAAAGCGGCGATGATGAGATTCTCAAAAAGATGAGGCGGCATTACACGCGTCAACAATTTCTGGTTCTCGTGCGCAGGCTCAAACGCGCTATCCCGGGGATCGCCATTACTACCGATGTCTTGGTGGGGTTCCCCGGAGAAAATGATCGGCATTTTCAGAATACCGTGAAGGCAGTCAAGGGGATTGTTCCTTTACAGGTGCATATATTTCCTTATTCTCGACGGGAGGATACCAGTGCCGCGTGTTTAGAAAGTGAAGAAGTCCCGCGCGCCTTGATACGTGAAAGAACGGCGTGCATACGCGCGATCGCCGAGGCATGTGCCCTGCGCTACAAAAAACGATTTCTGGGGAAGGTAGTGCCGGTGCTTATCGAAGGCCGCGTCAAAGATACCCTTGCGTATTGGGAAGGCCATACCGATAATTACATAAAAGTGTACGTTAAGTCGCACCGGGACCTTGATAACCAAACACTCTGGTCTACTCTTAAGAGTGTGCAGGGCGGATATGTAATGGCGTCATGAAATGGAAGGCGTCTGTAACATTTCTGTTGACAGTTGGTTACGGCTTTGGTATTCTAAATCTGCATATGGGCAAATCAAAGATTGAGACCTATTTATTATTGCTCCTTTTTTCTTTTATTCCCACCGGTCTCCTTTCCGCACAGGAACAAGTAACCCTTCGCACATATTATCCTTCGCCTAAAGGAAAGTATGAGACCATGGCAGTATGGGATAAAGAGGGGATAGGCGGCGAATTACCAAAAACTCACCAGAGCTTGTATGTCGCAGGTTACGTCGGTATCGGTACTGCGGCAGTAACATCCCGGCGGCTCTCCGTAATACAATCTATTGGGAATAAACGAGGGATCTATGCCAGGGTCACTGGTAGCGGGAAAGCATTCAACGTAGACTCTCGTCGCATAGGAGTGCAGGGTGAGTTTGTAGGTTCGGATAGTGAAGGACCTCCTCTTGCCGGTGCGGCGGTAATTGGCCGAGGGGGAAAATGGGCTTTTTATTCCGGATCCTCAGGATCCGGGAAAATCTATGCAAAAAAGCTCTGCGTTGGTGACTCTTCTGTAATGCCATGTTTAACCACTTCTTCTTCAGATTTATTAGTAGGAGGAGCTGCGAGAATGGGATGGCTTAATCTGAGGGGACCTTTGCAACCCGTTACGAATGTCGTGATAGACCAGGACTTGACGATAAATAGCGGTCGTCTTCTTTACTCAGGTGCTGATTATGAAGTGACGTTATCTACTCACGGTGATGACGATAATGGATGTGGAACTTGCTTTGGGGATGACCCTGGAGAGCCGGGGAGTGCTAGAATATGGGAAAAGCGGTGTCCCGCAGGTAAAGTTCTTGTGGGGATTAAGCAGAATAGAGATGATTACAACGATACCACTGAGGCCTTTCTTATCTGCCGTTAGGGAGTGTCGGTTATGCGCATAAATTTTTCCCACGCCAGGAAGTCAGGATACACGGATAGGTTAACGCAGAACTTCCGGGGATCGTTCCTGATAAAGGTAGGGGTGATTATTATGGTTTTATTTTGTCTGCCCTGCTTGCTTTGGGCGCAAGAGAGATTTTCCGTGGTTACCTATTACCCTACCCCCCACGGAAGCTTTAAGGAATTACAGGTCAAGAGGCAGTCTATCGGAGCGGTCGCAATGCCTTCTGACAATAGCCTTAATATCCAGGGAAGAGTGGGGGTGGGCAGGATACTTGATCAAAGTCAATATCTTAGTCAGCTTGCGGTCGAAGGCGGCATATCTGTCCGCATTATGAATGGTACGGGGGTTTACGGAAAAGTGACCGGTTCGGGCTTAGCGAATAATTGCCGTGGCGTCTCCGGAGAGGCGCTAGGCAGTGGTGGAACAGGGATTGCTGGAATAGCAACTGGGGACGCATGGTCGGGATACTTCGATGGTAATACCTTTATGTCAAGGGTCAAGGTTGATACAAGTCATCCTTACACAAATGATTTAACCGATGCTTTTCCTCTGGATATAAAAGGATTGGCCTATATAGACGGATCTCTTGCTTTGTCTGGACCAGGGGGGATACGGATAACCAACAATATGTCGGTTAGTGGTAACCTGCTAGTCAATACAAATATCCGGTTGGCCCGGGTAAATAGAAAGGAGTGGCTTGGGCCCTATTATGATAAAGATAAATGCCAATCCTGTTGGGGCCGTAGACAGGATTGGGCAGCGATTTGTGATAATGGTGACGGCACTCAAGGTGTTGTGGTGGGATTAAGACAGTACAGGCGTGGTGATAACACTTATGCTATTATGATTTGCAGCGGCAGTCCGTAAAGAGGCATACAAGGATTTTTTATATGGCAGGACATAAGTCAGTTAGTCAGGCATTCACCGCTATAATATTTCTCCTTATGCATATTGGCATAGGGCAGGCACAAGAGGAGAGTTTTACCCTTACTGCCTATTATCCTTCCGAATCAGGAAGGTATGAGGAGTTGGCTGTCTCTGACCGGCAGGTCATCGGTGATTTTGACTCTGATGGACAGGTGAATGTTCGTGATTTTGCGGCGGAGAGTGGAAGCCTCATCGTAAAAGGAGTTGTTGCCATAGGAACAAACCCCGATACTCCTGGCGGCCAACTTGTTGTGTTGGGATGGAGTGAAGAGGGCGGTATTTATTCCGAGACTACCGGCTCTTCCGGCAGCGGTCAGGCTTACGCGATTCACGGCGTCTCTGACGACGGTTTTGGGATATATAGTAGCGTTACGGGACAATCCAGTCCTGATGTAAAGGCAGTGGTTGGATCGGTATCTGGGGTAGGTAGCCGGTCATGGGCCGGTGCCTTTTCTGGAGATGTCTCTGCGATGCGCCTTGCAGTGAATAGAGGAGATTTCCCTTTTGACAGCAGATTATCAGTGCAAGGGGTGGCGAGCATGACGGATGTCCAGGTAAACTATGATGCTTCTGTCACTGGCGATGTTACTGTAAGTCAAACCCTGAGGGTGGGAGGTCAGCTTAGAATGACCAACCCGCCGGCGGAACAAATCGTGAGTGTAGAATCCGCCGATACTAACGACGGTGACTGTAATGCCTGCTGGGGGCCGAAGGAGAGTTGGGAGTTAAGATGCGAAGATAACAGGGTCGTGGTAGGCCTGGCGCAGGATGTGTCTGGTAGTGACTATAATAATATTAACGTGGGTTTGATATGCGCAAATAGCGGGAGTGATGTCACGCGCCCCACCTTTGTATCACAAACAGATCGGTTATGTCTTTTGGGGGTATGTATTACTAACGACGATTGGCGCAATATGTCTAGCAGTCGAAAGGGTAACTGCACCAATCCACCGGTAGCTAGTTGGCAGTGGATGTTAGGTACTACTTATGATCGGGCAAGGGACTTTGGTGCCGATAAGTGTAGGATAAATGGGGAGAGAGGGGAATGTTATGTGAATTACCACGCTGATCTGAGTTGTGAGGGGTGGCTTTCGAAACACGAGTGCAGGAAATGTCCTGGCTTCGGTGACGGGGGCACTTGCACAAACATGGGTAGTGTGTGGATGCAGAACTGGCAGTGTCAGGGGGCATTTCCTTACTGTATGCCCCCATATCAGACTATTGCATGTATTCCCCCTCCTGAAGCTTGTGCGCTTTGCCTGGGAATGTATCAATGTGTAAGCGGAACGTGTAGTGAAGGCCCATGTGGTGGCCAGCCATGCACCGCAGATTGTCGCTCTTGCCCGGAGCCAGGAAGTACCTGCGAATACATGACCCCCCCCACATATAATAAATGTTCAGGAGGGTACTGGTGTGATAGGCGTTATCCGTGTTTTTATTGTACCTACTGTAACGGAGACGATGTACAGGGTAACTGCAGCGGAGGTGTCTGTAGTAACAGCAACCGTTGTGATGGGCAGGCATGCAGCTCCGATTGCTATAGTTGCGGAGGCAATCCCGCGAATTGTATCCCGGACCCGGACAGGCCGGGGGGTTACTGCAACAACGTGCTACCTGTCTGCAGCGGGGCCTCCTGTACCCTTACGCCTCCTGCCACGCCTTCAGGGCTTTCCGCTCGTGCACTCGACCATACGCGGATTGAACTGCGATGGTCGGATAATTCCAATAATGAAAGTGGATTTGAAATATTCCGCGGTGAATCAAGAATAGCCAGCGTCCGCGCGAACACTACCTCCTATGTTAATGGTGGTCTTGCCTCGTCAACGGACTATTCTTACAAGGTGCGGGCATATCGAGGGGTAGGTACTTACTCGGGATTTTCAAATACGGCAAGCGCCAGGACGCATGTGGCGCCGTTTGTCTGTGCTTCATGTGTGCGGGTTGCGGCTGGATGCCGGTGTTCTAATGATAATAGTGTGGCATGTACTGGATGTCCGCCGCCTGCAACGACAGCGCCGCCTACGACGACACGGCCGCCTACGACAACAGCGCCGCCTACGACAACAGCGCCGCCTACGACAACAGCGCCGCCTACGACAACAGCGCCGCCTACGACGACAGCGCCGCCTTCGACTACGTGGTCACTTAGTAAATGCTGGAGTACGTTTAAATGTCCGAATTACGTTGATATGTACGCAGCTTTTTATGCCTGTGCAGATCATCCCGAATGTGCTCAAGTTTGTGTGATGTTACCCCAGTCGTATCCAAACGCAGGGAACAGTCCTTGTAAATAGTAAGGTAGGGGACGTTTCTATTTTTCCAGTTTTCTGAAACTCTTTGAAAAATAGAAACGTCCCCATTAAATTTTTAAGTGAGATTTGCCCTTCTTTCACGTCTATTGTAGTAGAAAGGAGGGATTTTTTATGCCACGCACAAGACGTATCATTCCGCAGCAAGAAGCCGCATTGCATATAATCTGCAGAGGGAACAACAAGCAACAAGTCTTTCATCAGGATGCTGATAAGGTATATTACTATGCCCTTCTGCGCGACTTAAAAAAAGATAATCATATCAGCATCTACCACTACTGCCTCATGGATAATCACGTGCATCTGATTGTCTGGTTGAGCCAGGAGAGTACACTTTCTCGTTTCATGAAGCAGCTTAGTTTGAGTTTTTATAGCTACAATAAGAAGGTATATGGCTATGCGGGCCACCTCTGGCAGGGCAGGTTTAAGAGTATTATCATAGATTTGGACGCGCATCTGCTCCAGTGTGGGAAATACATTGAACTCAATCCTGTGCGTGCGGGGATAGTCGATAGGCCTGAAAGATACCCTTTTAGTAGCTACTGCCACTACGCCTATGGCAAGCCGGATGCCATACTTATCGATAATCCTGTCTACACAGGGTTTTCTGTCTCTGAAGAAAATAAGAGAAAACAATATGTTGAATTTGTATTGGACAAAGATATAATAGAGACCGCAGCTTTTAGTAGGCGTTTGATTGTAGGAAACGATTTTTTTGTGAGAGAATATGAGGCCCGCTACAATATGAGAGCTGAGTCGTTAGCAAGAGGCAGGCCCAGGAATCCGGAAAAATAGAAACGTCCCCATTGAAAAAAACGTGCATATTTCTTTTTCTCGTCTACTGTGCCGGGGTATATTTCCGCCTGGCTCCGCGGCTCTTTATCGATAGCCACCTGCTTACTTTTAACGCCGATATCTGGGAACGCCTTGCGATGGCGCAATATTTCCTCGACCACGCCAGGCTCCCGGAGTTTTGTCTGCGTTACCTTGCCTATGGCGATGTTCCTTTCTGGTATCCTCCTTTCGGGCCGGTCTTCCTGGCGCTCTTGAGCATCCTCACCCATTTGGATCTTCCTACCGTATGTTCACGGGCCATACCTTTTATCGAGGCATTGACTCCGATACCGTACTTCTTTTTAGTGCGCTATCTTTATTCCCGCCAGGTCGCGTACCTGGCGACCCTTATTCTTGCTCTCACTCCCTCTTTTGTGTACTGGACTGGTATTGCCACTCCGCAGTCCTTTACCCTCTTTATGATACCGCTCTATTTTCTCTTTTGGATAGACTATATCCGAAAGAGAGTGAGATTCACTCTAAGGCAGAGAGGTATTCGAATAGTGCTCTTTGGGGCTGCAATAGGTATAAACTTTCTGTTCCATCTGACTTATTACGTTGCTTTGGTCGAATTATTGTGTATTACTCTGGTCGTCAGTACCCCCCGTCAGAATAAAGCATGGGTATATTTGGATTTAATTACCGTATTCGCGGTTTCTCAGCTTATGACTATGTGGTGGTGGTTGCCCAAGAATCTCTATTGGTGGTGGATCCATGCTCTGGTAACCTCCAGTGTTTCTGTCTATTCTTTCCGTAACGATATCTTTGAGTATGGGGTGGTGGCTGCTTTATTAGGTGCTTGCGCTTTGGTTGGGCTTATAGGATATTCCCTCTGTAAGAGAAATAGACATCTAAGGCGTATTCTACTATTTTCTTTACTATGGATGTTCTTTCCTCTTCTAGAGACCCAGATGGAACGGATACTGATTACCATACAACGTGTTGATTTGACGTGGGAGACACTCTGGAAACCGTTTGAAGGATTCCGTTTCTTTTGTTTTCTCGCCCAGCCGGTAGCGTTGATAAGCGCGCTCGGGCTTTCCTTCGCGGCCGGTTTTCTTATCAAGAGAAAATGGTCTGCCTGGATCAAAATGATAGGGGTATGTATCGTGGCAGCGCTTTTACTGGCTGACATCCATCTGAACTACCAGTGGTATGCAATAATGCAG
>JAHISH010000222.1 GCA_018818365.1 Candidatus Omnitrophota bacterium
AAACGCTTCGCTAACTCTACATATAATTCTTTCGCATGCGCATACTCTCTGGCATGTTCCAAATTCAACGCACGCAAATAAAGCAGTCCCTGATCCAACCCTTCCTCAGGCATTAATTCCGCGAGCTGTGCGAATATCTTCTCCGCATACTGGGCCGAGATACTATTCACCGGGCCTTTATCGGAATCGGAAAATAAGCGGGCAATATCGGACAAAACGGGAATGAGGCTTTCCTGAGAAGATTGGACTCGCATCCTTTGAATATATACATCATAAAGAGACTGTGCCAGCTCAAGATTTCCTTCACGGTAGAAATTTAATGCCGCATCCTGAAGTTGGATCTGCGTCGCGGAAGAATCCACCAGTTTCTCTACATATATCTTGTATAAAACCCTCGCCTTGTGTTTCTCCTCATAATAAAAGAGCCTATCCGCCACATCTTTTAAAGGGGAGATATCCTTCGACATCTTGGCAAATTCAAGGATATCCTCCATTAACAACCCAAGGGCATCTTCTTGTTCCGGATCATCATGGTCCTTATAATAAAGCCATTGGATAAGACGTGAGTAGGCGTGCAGGGCCAGGCTTGGAGGAGTAGAACTAATCACCTGCTGCGTATTGATCACGACCTCTTTGCGATAATTCTTCCCCTCGTTAAAATACTCCTGCCAATTCTGGACTTCCTGAAGATACTTAAGCTGGTAATAACGCGCCAGCGCCGTGTAGTAACTGACCGTCAATCGCAATGATTCTTTTTGCTTCTGCAGAGACTGTAAAAGCGTTACCATTTCATTGTATGCATGGTCCGCAAAATAAATATCGGCAAGATCCTCAAACGAAAGATAAATCTCCTCGATATCTTCCGTCTCTACTATCTTCTGTGCAAGCGAAAGCACCCGAGGGTCATCCTGGGCATAGCTGTAACGTAGTCCAAAAACAATAATACTGGCTGCAAGCAGCACGCTGCAAGCGACATGAGTGGCGCGTGGCGCGTGGAGCCTAGAACCTGAAGCTTGAAACCTGAAGCTTGAAGCCAATGGGTTATCAATCCTTATCATCATTTCTTCTTTCTCTTCTCCGGGTTCAAATCGGGATTCTTCCAAAAATCCCGGATTACATAATAGGCCTTACGCGGAATTCGTTTGTTAATCCCGTTCTCTATTTCCTCAGAAAGCCCCACGAGGCCAAACCATTCCTCATTCATATTCTTGTTGCCTTCGGCCTTGATATCGAAGTAATAGCTTCCGTTGGACCAATTCGAACCGGTATCATGGACCGTCCATCCGTCGGGGCTGGCCTCTTGGTGTTTCCACCACTCATCCGTCCACTCAAACATAACCCCCCCCAGACAATTGCCTTCTCCGGAATCAGAAGTCGCCAAGTGCTGATAAATCTGACGCCACTGCGACTCCAAAAAGAAAGCCTGCATATTCTGGTCCTCTTCTTTCTTATAGGCATCATAACAATCCGCGCCGAATTCCGCTAAGAAAAGCGGACGGTCAAAACTGAATTTAAGGGATTTAAATAGGTTCCCAAAGGTCTTGCCGCGGTAAATAATACTAGCGACCAAATCTATATCGGGCGCATACTCTTTGGCATCTTCCAGGCCGATTAGCTCGCCGTTGCCTAACGCAACCGGATGATCAGGGTCAATCTCATGGATCTGTCGGGCGAGATCATTCACAAAAGTATAGTAAATCCTTAACCGCATTTTCTTTTGTTTCTGAGGATCCGGCTCTTTGTCAATCTCTTCATTTGACCAGGGATTCACATGACCAAGACAGGAGTAATTATTCTCATTCCCCAACACCCAGAGCAAAATCCCGGGCTCATCCTTATAGAGACGCACCATCTCTAAAACTTCCTTCGTCACTCTTTCTTGGAAATCTTTGTCTCCATAGAACGGACATGGATACTCCCAGAATCCCAGCCAATTACCCATTATAGTGCGGATACCATGCTGCTGATAGAGATCCGCGATCACCGCTTTGACTGCTTCCTGATTCTGTCCGGCCTGATAAAACCGCACGGTATTAATCCCTATCTCTTGCATGAGGGCGCCGTCAACAAGCCATGGCTTATGGGGATCGGACCACCAATCGTATTCATGATTTTTCCCGATAGGGATAGGATTATAGCAGACCCCTTTAATGATATAGGGATTCCCTTCAACGACAAGCTGGTAACGGCTTTCTTCGAACGTGCGGATAAAGACTTTCCTTTCGGGGGCTGGAGGGAGCACGGGCACCTTAAGATAAAATGCCACAAAAATACCTGCGGCTAATGCCGACACCAATAATAAAATAAGAAGAATCTTCCGCATAAGGGATGAAAATTGGAGAGTGAGAGTCGGGTTACGGGATTCTGGTTACGGTGAATACTATACACCGATACCCTTATCCCGTTACCCGTATCCCAAATAACTATTCGTACTTTATTTCGTCCAGATAGAAGATTGCGCCCTCAGGATTATTATCGATATTGGCCGCCCAACAGAAACCGCCGATAATATAGGTAAGATCCTTTCCCTTTAGGTCGATGACATACTGTGTCCATTCCTTATTCAAAAGCACCGGACCTACGGTTGAACTATCAGAATCAGAGAATTCACCCATAATCCCGCCGACCTTAAACTCCTCAATGCGTTCTCCACCCTTTTCACCGCGCGCCCAAAACGTAAGCTTGGTTGCTTTAGAAAAGTCAAACCCTGCATCGACATTTCCCCAGTTATTCGGAGGATTCTGCCAGAACATTCCTGCCCAACGAGCGCCTTGGGTTGCCTTACCGTTATAGGTAATCTTAATACATGTATCTCCTAGATAAGGGTCTTCTTTGGAGCCGATATCGAGTTTCAGATCTCCATAATCCCCCATCCAACCGGAAGGGATAAAATGATTATTAGGAGAAGACCTATCCGCATACACATAGAATGGCATATTCTCTGATTTCTTGGCTTCAGGTAATACCGTGGAATCTGCCACAAACTTGATATCATCTAAATAGAAGATGATCCCGTCCGGATTCAGATCCCCCGTAGTTACCCAGCTAAGCCCCCCGCTGATATAGGTAAGGTCTTTGCCTGCCAAATTAACGGTGTACTCTTTCCATGAATCCGTCAAGATAATCGGACCCATTTCAACAGCTGCGGTATCCGCATAGGTACCTTTGATACCACCCACCACTACCTTCTGGATTACCTCATTGCCTTTTGCGCCGCGTGCCCAAAAGGTCAGTTTGGTCATACCGGTAAGGTCGAATCCACCCTTCTTGCTCCCCCAGTTATTCGCGGGATTCTGCCAATAGACACCCGCCCATCCCTGGCTAGGAGCCTTCTTAGGAGTGTAAGTAAACTGAATACAGGTAGTTCCGCTATGAGGATTATCTGCGGCCTGATCATTCATCCTGATATCAGAATAATCACCCATCCAGCCTGAAGGAATATAGTGGTTATCGCGTGAGTTCTTATCCAGATAGACCACAAATTCTCTTGGTTTTACCAGGCTTTCGCTACTTACCGTACCTTCCTGTGCAAAGGCAGCAGTCACACTGACCACCATCGCCAATACACACATTCCTATAATTTTGTTTCTCATCTCTTGCACCTCCCTTGTCTGTATTTAAACAAATAACGAGTACCTATTAGACTTTTTGATTGAGATATTAGACTTTTTGCAAAGCCTCCTTTCTACCTCCAATGAGCAGACAATTTACGGAAGCTCCGAAGGAGCTGAAGGTAAATTGTAGCCACTGTATTCAATTCCGCTTGGCGTCTGCGAATTGGATCCTTGACATCGAAGATGTCGAGGATCTACTTATTTCTTCCCGCCAATGAGCAGATTCTTCGCTTTGCTCAGAATTGTCCCCTAAAACCAGTATTGCCGGTGACAAATTGGATCCTTGACATCGAAGATGTCGAGGATCTCCTTATCTACCGCCACAATCTTTTATAAGTATAATATGCCTTGCGTAATTCTCTCAAATAAGGGCTCTGACTTCCGTTACCTTGTCCGCAAAGGCCTAACCATTCTTCATGCATATAACCGTCAGGAAAAGGACCTGCCCATAATCCTTTGGTATCATGGGTGGATGGCTCGTAGCCTTTCCACCATTCGTCCAGCCACTCAAAGACAATCCCACCAATGGCATTTCCTGCGCCGCCATCGCGAAAGGCCATATTATTCTCGATATCTTCCCAGGAACCGTAATGGTAGTCTGCTTGAAGCTGTTCTGCTTCTTCCTTGCTCTTTCCTTCGGCATACGCAGGACAGCCAAACTCGGTAATAAAGACCGGCTTATCCGCCTCTTCCTTGACCTGTCTCCAGAGAGAACCAAAACCGTATTCTCCCCGGTAGGCATTGCAGCCAAAGATATCTACCTCGGGGGCATACTGAGCGTATTTATCTAAGTATAACACATCTCCACTACAAATTGCCACCGGATGTTCAGAATCAAGCTCTTTAATTGCCTTGGCGACCTGATTGGCAAAACTAAAGAATGCCTCAGGTTCTTTATCGGCATTACAGGCATAGCCATAGACATTCTCGTTGCCAAGAAGCCAACAAAGGACAAACGGCTCATCCTTATACTCCATAACCATCTTGGCCACCGAATCCAACATATTCTTCTTGTGCGCTTCGTTATGGTAATCGGTCCCCGGGTTCCATGGCGCACCGGAACCAAGGGCATATTTTCCTAAAAAGTCTCCCATAATCACCATAATTCCATAATTATTATAGAGGTCGCGCAGAAGCTCTTTATTAACCGCATACGGATGATGGTAAAGACGAATAGTATTGACCCCCATCTCCTGCATGAGACGAAAATCCCCTACGATCGGCTCGTCGGAATCCTGCTGGTTATTCCCGTTTTTATCCACGAACACATCATACGGCCCGTCGATCTTTTCATTCCCGTTAAAATCATTCTCCATCCAATTCGTCATCGTCTTATTATCAGGGGATTCTCCTACCTTCGTAGGAGCGTACGTCACTGCCTTGACTTCAAACGGCTTTCCGTCCACCATCAGCTGCCAATCACCGGTCTCATACTGCACCAGATATACTCTTCCTTTCCCGGACCTGCGTTTGATACTTAAGAGATTCGGGTCCGGCTTTGGCTTAAGTTTCTCCAGAATTGAAATCTTGACGAACTTCCCGGGGTTGATAATGAAAGAATCGTTTGAAACATCGTTATCAAAGCCGTTTATTACTTTTATATCGGCATCCTGGAGCTTATATCCAATCTGCGGATTCCTCCGTAAGAGATAATTAACTTTCGCGATCGCTGCCTGGCCGACATACCAAGGGGTATGCCAATAGGTCCAGCCGTAACTAGTAGGGTAATGCACCGCGATCGCGTAATAGCATTTAATGGCATGTTTGATAAGCCCTGACCGCTCCAAAATAAGACCGGTATAAAATAGTTTCACCCCTTGCGGTTCAGAGGCCAGCGCCCATTTAAGAAACGCGGCTTGCAGGTCAGGAGAATTCACAAAGTCCCAATGCGAACCTTCCAATCGCTTCTCTTTCATCGCCTTCTTGAACTCAGGGTCCCACCGCACTGAAGACGTATTTGGATGTATTCATTCTCCCACCGCAGCAATAAGGCCTGCTTGATCAGTAATCAGATACTGGTACTCTTTGGTCCCTATATTCTTAAACTCTCCGTATTTATCATATTCAACGATCTCTTCGGTCCCCGGATCGTACAAAGTTATCTTTGTCTGAAGCTGGCTTACCTCTTTTTTCTTGGTCTCTTGCACCGCGGATTCTTTACACGGGAATAACATTGGTTCATCGGGGCTTAGTTTAAGAATGCTCTCTTTCGCCGCTTTGGCCACCATCCAAAACCATCCGCGCGGATCCCAGGCCTGGCCGTAACAATACCTTGCGACCACTACTTTAAAGACCTTTATTGCGTCTTCATTCTTTCCCTGGTCGCGGTAACACTCCCCCTGGATAAAATACGCAGTCGCTACATCGTTGAGCGCTCCTACCGCTTCAATATCAGGCCTATTCTTCGGTAAGACATTTAACGAAGCCTGCTGCTGATCTGCTTGATCCTGGTAGAGTTCGATCAGCTGTTGAGTATAGCGTAAAGTCTCTTCGACATTTTTAGCACCATGCGCCTCCCAAGACTTCACGATAAGCTCGCCGGAGCTAGGCTGTTCCTGAGCAAACGCAACATTGCTACATGCTACAAGCCACAAGCTGCAAGCTAAAACAGAAAAAGCGTGAAGCCTGAAGCGTGAAG
>JAHISH010000223.1 GCA_018818365.1 Candidatus Omnitrophota bacterium
ATTATCCGAGGGAAGAAGGAAGAACTTAGTGCCTTCAACCGCCGTAAAGTAAAGATTTCCGGAACACTCTTCACCCCCTCCTGGCACAATAACCCCATCGTCGACGTCGAGAAGATCGAGGCGTTAGATTGAACATTGTGGCATTCCTTGTAACTTTTGGGCTGCTGCTTATCGCAATGACAGTACATGAATTTGCGCATGGCTGGGTCGCCTACCGCTTGGGGGACCAGACGGCACGTTACTCAGGAAGACTCACCCTTAATCCACTGGCGCACATAGATTTAGTCTGGACAATCCTCATACCGTTTTTGTTATATATAAGCACTCAGGGACAATTTGTATTCGGCGCCGCAAAACCCGTCCCCATCGATCCTCGACAACTGCGTAATCCTAAAAGAGACATGGTCTTAATCGGAGCCAGCGGCCCGGCAGCAAACTTTCTATTTGCATTTATCATCTCCGTATGTCTGCACACGTTGCCTCTGCCGCATATCGTCAAAATCTTAGGAATACATGGTGCGCTTATTAACGTCGTATTAGGAGTATTCAATTTGATCCCGATCCCCCCCCTTGACGGTTCCCGTATTCTCGCAGGTATCTTGCCTGAACCACTATGGCAGCGCTACCTTCTCTTAGAACCATACACTTTTATCGTCATACTATTCTTACTCTGGACAGGAATGCTGGGAAGAGTGCTCTGGCCTACCGTCTACTTTGTCTTACGACTTATGGGAATTGGAGGGTAGCATGGATAAGGTTTCGGTTAATCTTGGGGACCGTTCGTACCAGATACTAATTGGAGAAGGGATTCTTTCCCGCCTGGGGATCGAACTAAAGAGACGCACTATAGGTGATACGGCGTTTGTCATCACCAATAACACGGTGCAGAAATCGCATGGAGCGGTTCTCATCAAAAGCCTGACTTCGGCAAGATTATCCCCTCATCTTCGCCTGATTCCCGATACTGAGAGAAGCAAATCGTTACGCATGGCGGACGTACTGCTTCATGATATTGCCGCCGTAGATAAGACAAAACGAATCTTTGTCGTAGCCTTCGGAGGAGGAGTGGTAGGCGACCTGGCAGGCTTTGTCGCATCGATTTACAAGCGCGGAATCCCGTATGTACAAATCCCCACCTCATTACTTGCCCAGGTAGATTCAAGCATAGGCGGAAAGACTGCCGTAGATTTACCGAGCGGGAAAAACCTGGTAGGGACTTTCTATCAACCGTGTTTGGTAGTAAGTGACGTTTCGTTATTACAATCTCTTCCCCCAAGACAGCTAAAAACGGGGCTGGCAGAAGTCATTAAGTATGGCATTATAAAAGATGCGGCACTATTCAATTACTTGGAGAAAAACCAGGCGGATATCTTAGCCGGTTCAACTCGTAGTTTGCGCTACATCGTAGAACGCTGCAGCTTCTTAAAAGCCGATATCGTCTCTGGTGACGAAAAAGAACAAAAGGGGATCCGTACGATACTTAATTTTGGCCATACCATCGGTCATGCAATAGAGCAGGCAACAGGATATAATCGTTATTCGCACGGAGAAGCAGTCTCCCTTGGCATGCTGGTGGCAACAGATATCAGCAGATCTCTAGGGATAGCCCCGATGCAAACCGAGGAAAGAATTAGAAGGATTATCGCAGGATTCGGCCTTCCTACCGCCATTAGACATCTTGCAATCAAACCTATCATTGAAGCCCATTACCGCGACAAGAAGTTTGTCGGGGATAAAAACCGAATGGTCTTGGTTCGGGCTATCGGAAAAGTAATAGTCAAAGAAAATATCCCTTTTGCAGTAATAAAGAACGCAATACAAAAGATTTGTAGTTGAAATTATTTCCGGGTGAGAAGCGTCAGAGGATTTCCTTGATCTTCCAGTTCCACGCCATTGACCGTAATCGTCTTCACAAAAACACCTGCCACGGTATCTCCTTCCTTGACGATTTGATTATTGATCAACGCGTACCCTTCATTCTGCGAGAAGAATATCCCGTTTAAGGAGAGGGACGCAGCCTGCGTCACCGGTTTTTCTTCCGACAAAGAGGAGGAATCAGAGGGGGGGGAGAGGATCAGCCTTTCTTCCTCGGGGAGAACCTCATTGATACGCCGAGCTGCTTCCTGCAATAATACGGAAGAAGAACTCATTTCTCGTGCTTCCTTAATATGGAGCGCAATCGTATCAACTGAATAATCCGGCGCAGAGCCCGCAGTCAAATCCTTTGAGGACCGAGGCCAGCCAGCTTGACGCAAAAAGAACAGCGCAATAAATACCACGGCCACTAAGACGCTTCCTATACCCAGAGACAAAGGACGCCTGATATTGCGTAACACTATCCTTAAGAAAGATAGGCGCATTTTCTTCTGAACAGGAGCCACCGCATCAGTCAGGATCGTTTTCTCCGCTTTCTTGAGGGCCTCATAAATAATACTCATTGATGCACTCCCACACAATAACTATCTAGTTCCTCAATACAGCGCCGTATGATCCCCAAATCGATGGAATGAGTCTCTGCGACAAACCCCGCCAAAAGAGCACGGTCACAGAGCATATTGATAAGGCGGGGAGTCCCTCCTGAAAACTTATTTATAGACTCCAAGGCGTCGCTTGTAAAATGGATGCTATGCACTAACCCCGCCACATGCAAACGATGATTTATGTAATTCTGTACTTCGTCCTCATCCAGAGGGCTGATATGATACCGCACCATAATACGCTGCCGCAACTGCCGCAAATCAAAAAGATTCAGGCGCTGATTCAATTCAGGCTGCCCTACCAAAATCACCTGAAGCAGTTTATCCTTTTCCGTTTCAAGATTAGACAGAAGACGAATCTGTTCCAAAAGAACAGGTTTAAGGCTCTGCGCTTCATCAATGATCAGAATTACATTATTACCTTCTTCTGATTCTCTTAATAAAAACGCATTCAGTTCTGCGATCAAGACGACCTTATTGCGCCCCTGAGTCTTGAGCCCAAAATCCTTTACGATGGCTTCAAGAAGCTGCGCCTCAGGGAGGAAGGGATTAAGGATAAACGCGGTCTTGACATTCTTTCCCAATTGGTTCAAGAAATAACGGCAAATCGTGGTTTTTCCCGTACCGACTTCACCGGTAAGCACTATAATGCCTTTACGCTGAGAAGCCCCGTAGAGAAGATGGGAAAGCGCATCCTGATGTTTACGACTGAAGAAAAAAAAGGCGGGATCAGAAGTGATGTTAAACGGCCGTTCTTTTAAACCATAGAATTGACAATACATTTCTTTTCATTATAGCAGAAATAAAAAAAATACAAGCAATTTTTTCTTGTATCGGTTTACGCGCATGGTATAATATTATTATCCTATGGAACAGACTAAGAATAAAGAAAAAAGACGCTACCCCCGCATCAGATTGCATATACCGGTTCATTACCACTTTCGCGATAGCCCTGAAACCAGCAACGCGCTGTCGGACAACATCAGTAGCGGAGGGTTAGGGGTAATCAACAATTCGTTTATTCCGCCCGGCACGATTATCATCGTAGAGATCTCAGTCGGTTCCCACGTCATAGAGTCATTAGGAAAAGTCTCCTGGGCATCGCCGATTCCTCATGGCGAGCGTTATTTATTAGGTATAGAATTTTTACAGATGAATGAAATAAACAAAAAATCACTTCATGCGTATCTAGATCAAAAAAAAACTTCCTCAAAACAGGATTAAAAAATACTTGACAAGAAAATTTTTTAATTTATAATTAGCACTCCGGGCCAAAGAGTGCTAAATAAGTGCACTGGCAAAAAAATAACAACCAGAGTTGATTTGTGCCGCCATAGAACATGGCCCCATAAATCAAGTACTCATTAAGGAGGTGTAAAAGATGGATTTCAAACCATTAGGTGACAGAGTAGTGATTAAGGCCTTAGAGGCCGAAAACAAAACCAAAGGCGGGATCGTCTTACCGGACACTGCCAAGGAAAAACCTCAAGAAGGCAAGGTCATTGCCGTAGGAAAAGGGAAGATCCTGGAGAACGGAAACGTCGCGACCCCTGAAGTCAAGGTAGGCGACCGCGTACTCTATGGAAAGTATTCTGGCAATGAAATCACCACCAAAGAAGGCGAAGAGCTTTTGATCATGAGAGAAGATGATATCTTAGCGATTATAAAATAAGTAACCGCATGACTTATGGAGCGGAAACGCACATAAGTCATCTGCGGGAACTTATCCCCGCGTTTTGATTTGCGCAGCAAATCAGCGGGGATTAATTCGTAAAAAGGGAGGAAAAAAATGGCAAAACAGATACTTTACAGCGATGAGGCGCGCCGAAAGATTTTACGCGGCGTAGAACAGCTCTCCGCTGCCGTAAAGGTGACGCTGGGCCCCAAAGGGCGTAATGTCGTCATCGACAAGAAATTCGGTTCACCGACTATCACCAAGGACGGAGTCACCGTTGCCAAAGAAATCGAACTTGAAGACGCCTTTGAGAACATGGGCGCGCAGATGGTAAAAGAGGTCGCAGAAAAGACCTCCGATATCGCAGGCGACGGCACCACCACTGCCACTATCCTGGCAGAAGCGATCTACCGCGAAGGCCTTAAGAACGTCACGGCCGGCGCAAATCCCATGTCATTGAAGCGCGGGATAGAAAAAGCAGTAGAGAAAGTAGTGGAAGAATTAGGAAAGCTCTCCACCCCGATCAAAGACAAGAAAGAAGTCGCCCAGGTCGCCGCGATTGCCGCGAACTCCGACAAGGCAATCGGTGATTTAATTGCTGAAGCAATGGACAAAGTGGGTAAAGACGGGGTTATTACCGTAGAAGAGGCAAAGTCAACCGCAACCACCTTAGAAGTAGTTGAGGGGATGCAATTTGACCAAGGGTATCTTTCACCGTACTTTGTCACCGATACCGAAAGGATGCAGACCGTATTAGAGGACCCCTATATCCTTATCTATGAGAAAAAGATATCGGCGATC
>JAHISH010000224.1 GCA_018818365.1 Candidatus Omnitrophota bacterium
CTATAAGTTAAGGAGAATAAGACCATGAGCGGAATCTTCGCAGTGGTAACGCAAAAGGAATGCAGGGAAGATCTCTTCTACGGGACGGATTACCATTCTCATCTGGGGACGCAGTTCGCAGGCCTGGCGGTCTGGTCTAATGAACTTACCCGTAAGATCCATGATATCCGCGGGGCGCAGTTTAAATCTAAATTTTACGAAGACTATCGTCAGATGAGCGGCTTTCAGGGGATCGGGGTCATCAGCGCCAAAGACGAGCAGCCTATCTGTATCAATTCCAAGTTTGGGCCGTTCGCGATTGTCATGAACGGATATATCGAAAACGCAGGGGAGCTGGCACAGGAATTATACGCCCAAGGACAGTCGTTTAGCGAGATCACTGACGGCAGGCTCAACTTTCCGGAGTTAGTGGCAAAGTTGATTGTGCAGGGAAAGACCATTGTCGAGGGGATCGAATGGATGTTTCAGAAGATCAAGGGGTCCTGTTCGCTCTTGCTTCTTACTAAAGAAGGTATATTCGCGGCACGCGATAAATTCGGCTATAGCCCCCTTGTGATCGGAAAACGGGGGGAAGATTGGGCGGTGACCACCGAGACATCGGCGTTTTTGAACTTAGGATTTAAGGTCTCTCAATATGTCCAGCCCGGAGAGATTATGTTTATCGATCAGAAAGGGCTGCAGACCAAAAACAAGGTCAAAAACATTCATCAGATATGTTCTTTCTTATGGATCTATACCGGTTTTCCCGCTTCCGAGTACGACGGCATTAATGTCGAGGTCTCCCGTGAACGCTGCGGAGGGTTTCTTGCCAAGGACGATACGGTGGAGGCGGATATGGTCTCAGGGATCCCTGATTCCGGGACCGCGCATGCGATCGGTTACAGTATGAAAAGCGGCATTCCTTTACGCAGGCCGTTAGTAAAATATACCCCCGGGTTTGACCGCAGTTATACGCCTCCGTCTCAAGAGACCCGCGATCTGATCGCGCGGATGAAATTAATCCCTATCGCGGAGATCATTAAAGATAAGCGGATTATATTCTGCGACGATTCGATCGTAAGAGGCACGCAGCTTAAAAATTTCACTATTCAAAAATTACGTAATCATGGGGTTAAAGAGATCCATCTGCGCATCGCCTGCCCGCCGCTTATGTTCCCCTGCAAATTCAATTATTCCACGCGTACCTTAAGCGAATTAGCGGCACGCCGGGCCATCAGCGCGCTTGAAGGAAAAGATACGCAAGATGTTTCCGAGTATATCGACGAGAAATCTTCCAAGTATAAGAAGATGGTGGATTGGATTACTGGCGACCTCGGGGTAACGACACTTCGCTATCAGAGACTGAAGGATATGATCAGCGCAATCGGATTGCCCCAGGAGAAACTCTGTTTATATTGTTGGACGGGCAAAGCGCCGTAACGCGAGAGGATGGGAATGTATAAAAAAATAATTTCGCATGATCCGAAAGAATACTGCGGGCTCTTTGGGGTCTTAAACCATCGCCAGGCGGGGTGGCTGGCGTATTTAGGATTGTATTCTCTCCAGCATAGAGGGCAGGAGGCCTGCGGTATCGTTAGCAATAATAAAGGCAGCCTTACTTTGCACAAAGATATGGGGTTGGTAGCTGATGTTTTTAATGAGCAGGTGCTTTCGCGCCTTAAAGGAGATGCCGCGGTCGGCCATGTGCGTTATTCTACCACCGGCTCAAGCGTGCTGAAGAATGCCCAGCCGCTTCTTATTGATTTCGCCAAAGGTAGCATCTGTATCGCCCATAACGGGAACTTGGTAAATTCCTGGGAACTGCGCCGTGAACTTGAAAAACACGGGTCGATCTTTCAAACGACCACGGATTCGGAGATTATCATTCAGCTTATGGCGCGCGCCAAATCGCCGAACCTACAGGACAGCTTGCTTTATGCCTTGAAACGAATCCGCGGCGCATATGCGCTGGTGATGATGAATCAAGATACCCTTATCGGCGTGCGGGATCCTTTTGGCTTTCGCCCCTTGTGCCTGGGGAAATTAGGGAATACCTGGTGTCTGGCCTCTGAAACCTGCGCCTTTGATTTGATCGGAGCCAAACTTATCCGGGAGATAGAGCCGGGAGAGATAATCTTTATCAAGAAGAACAGCATTAAATCCGTACGTATGCCCGGGACATATGCCAGGCTTTCTTTCTGTACCTTTGAACATGTGTATTTTGCCCGCCCTGACTCGGTGATATTCGGGGAGACCGTGCATTTGGTGCGGCGCAAACTCGGGGAACAATTAGCCCGCGAACATCCTATTACGGCCGATTTTGTTGTCCCGGTCCCTGATTCCGGATTCTCTGCGGCTATGGGATATTCCAAGGAATCGGGAATCCCTCTTGAGATGGGGATTATCCGTAACCACTATGTCGGCAGGACCTTTATCCAGCCGGCACAGGATGCGCGTGACCTGGGGGTGCGGGTGAAGTTCAATATTCTCCGAGATGTGCTTAAGAAGAAAAAGATTGTCATCGTCGATGATTCTATTGTGCGCGGCACGACCTCCAAGATCCGCGTGCGTAACCTGCGTAAGGCAGGAGTCAAAGAAGTCCATCTGCGGATCTCGTGTCCCGCACACCGGTACCCTTGTTTCTATGGAATAGATTTTCATAATTCGGCGGAGCTGATTGCCAATAAATACGAATCTATCGATAAGATCAGAGAGTATTTGGAGGTCGACTCTTTGGGGTATTTAAGCCTTGAAGGGATGCTTTCTTCATTACGCTACCCGTCAAAGAATTATTGTACGGCATGCTGGACAGGGAAATATCCGGTGAAGGCGGAGAAACGCCAGGGAAAGTTTTCGTTGGAAGGGCGCTGTTGCGGACAAGGGGAGATGCTCTGATGTCTAAACTGACCTATAAAAAAGCGGGGGTGGATATTAGTGGTGCCACTATTTTCAAATCTAAGATCGCGCGAGAGGCCAAGAAGTCTTTTATTCCGGGAGTACTTAAAGGCATCGGTGGATTTGGAAGTTATTTTCAATTCGCGCAAGGGAAATACCGCGAGCCGGTATTGGTATCTTCCGCGGACGGAGTAGGGACAAAAATAAAGATCGCGATTTCTGCAGGTTATCACGATACCGTCGGTATTGATGCGGTGGCGATGAACACCAACGATATTCTTTGCACCGGTGCGGTGCCGCTCTTTTTCCTGGATTATATCGCGTACAGTAAAGTCTCTTCAGAAGTGTTAGCGCGATTGGTGAAAAGTATCAATAAGGGGTGCATTGAATCCGGCTGTGCCTTGATCGGCGGCGAGACCGCACAGATGCCGGGGATGTACCGGCCCGGCGAATATGATA
>JAHISH010000225.1 GCA_018818365.1 Candidatus Omnitrophota bacterium
CACACGCTTGTTGAGGACCGTTACTTTCTGCATCCTTACGCATAGAGCGGAATTTAATCGCCTTAAAGTATTTCCCGTTTTTTCCTACCCTCTCCTGCACATACCAAAGCGGGAGGCCGTCTTCCAGAAACACCGCCCACACCACCAGCATCCACAAGGAACTTGAGGCCACAATCCCCGAGAGTGATAGTAAAAAATCAAACAGCCTCTTTGCCATCTTTCGTGCGGCGAATAAGCGTTTCACTGAAATTCAATGCCACCTGCTCTTTATTCTTCGAAGAAAAATACCAGTCTATGGTCTTTTGTAGACCTTCATGAAAACTAACTTCAGGACACCATCCCAATAACTTCTCAGCCAGCGCATTATCCGCAACACGGTTACGCGGCCCTACAGGCATATCATTTCTGAAACAAAGATGCGCAGAATGTTTGGTATACCGTAAAATCTGAGCAACCGCGTCTTTTACCCTTATCCTCTCCGAGGCACCTAGGTTAATTGCGGTCGCATCATCAATGCGCTCTGCGGCAAGTATAGTCCCCCGCACGATATCGTCGATATACGTCCAATTACGCACCTGTTCCCCATCTCCCCAAACCTCAAAAGGATCCTGTTGCAAAAAAGCCCGTGCAATCATCGCGATCACCGCATGATTCTCTTTCCCTCGCGGTCCGAAAACAGTAAAGTACCGACAGGAAGCAGCCTTAAGGCCATACTCCTTGTGATACGCCTTCAAGGTTAACTCTCCCATAAGTTTTGCCCACCCATACATGTTATCGGCATCATAAGGCGTCTGTACCATGTCTTCGGTAAGGAATACCTCCTTATTCACATCGTTTTGCAGGTAATTCGGATAGACACAGCCCGAAGAAGCAAAAACAACCTTCTCAATTCCCCTTTGTACCGATTGCCAGAAGATATTTCCGTCCAAGAGTAGGTTGGTTGCGGGCCCGGCCTGGTGTAAATCAACATACCCCCTTCCGCCGTGGTCTGCCGCCAGATGAAA
Source organism: Candidatus Omnitrophota bacterium (assembly GCA_018818365.1). GTDB lineage: Bacteria > Omnitrophota > Gorgyraeia > Gygaellales > Profunditerraquicolaceae > JAHISH01. Next base: position 1,005 of record JAHISH010000225.1, read on the forward strand.
AACTATCTGCATATCGCGTAACACTTCTGAAGTAAACTGCGTATCCCGTAAATCTCCTTTGAGAAACTCAATGCGAGAAGTATCAATATGCCTCTTTATATTATCTAAGATACCGCTGGTCAAATTATCGGCAACACGTACAAATGCCCCTCTATCTACCAACGCTTCTACCAAATGGGAGCCGATAAATGATGCCCCCCCCGTGACTAAAACCTTCTTCTTACTCCACTCCATATTCTCACTCTCTTTTTAGAGGTCTGATTCTTACCTACTTAATGCGGCGATACATTCTTGATATTGACGCAATACTTTTTCTCGGCTGAAATGCGCCAGGGCATACCGTCGTGCATTCTCTCCCCACTGGCGGCATTTTTCAGGAGTATCTTTAAACTTTACCAGAGCCGCGGCAATCGTATCATCCTGTATAGGAGAAAGACAGATCCCTGCGTCCGCATCCCTGACCATATTCGACACTTCGGAAGAACTCTCCCCCAGCACCAGTAAAGGCCTTCCTGCTGCCATAAAGGTGTAGCATTTTGATGGAACAGAGAATTCTTTCTGCGCATCATCTTGAGGAACTACCAGGATATCGCTTGCCGCAAGTGCCTGGGAGAGGTCGGCATACGCTACAAAAGGAAAAAACTGGAGATTGGCAAGCCCCAAAGACGCTGCTTCTTCCTGCAGCATCTTCTTCTTAAGGCCCTCTCCCATAAATACAAATATAATATCTCGCATTTCTCGTAGCCTCTCTGCAACTTTAAGCAACCCCGATAAGGTCTTTTGATTGGTAAAGGTGATACTTCCCGCATACATTACTACAAACTTGTCATTCAACCCCATTCGAGAAGCAAGCAGGTTATTCTTTTTAAGAGGTTGTATCGTGTCAGTATCCACCCAGTTAGAGATTACCGTAATCTTCTCATCTTTTACGCCTTTTCCAGACAAGTTCCTCTTAAAATCCTCACTAATCACAATAATATGGTCTGCGGCATCGTAAATGCGGCGTTCCAGCGCCTTCGCAAGACGGATAAGAAGACGGTTTTTCAATATCCCCGCCTCTATTGCAAAATCAGGGTAGATATCTTGTACATTCACGAGAACCTTACACCTATACAATTTCTTTGCCGCCATTCCCACAATCCCTAATGGCAGGGGTGGCAGACGTAAAAAAAACAGCTCTTCTCTTTTAGCACTACGCATGTAGAAAAGGCTGCGAAGTGCA
>JAHISH010000226.1 GCA_018818365.1 Candidatus Omnitrophota bacterium
ATCTTGTGCCAAGATAATCGCATCCGCAACCTCACGCATGGTCTTACGATTATCCATACTATACTTACGGATCTTTAAATAGGCCTGCTCTTCGGTCAACCCTTCTTCGCGCATCAACAACCCCTTGGCGCGCTCGAGCCTCTTGCGTGCTTCCAGTTCTTCCCGGATGACCTTGCTTGTTACCATCAACTCCGTGTTTTCGATTGCCACGGCTGCCTGGTTAGCGATGGTAGTCAGGACATCAACTTCCCTATTGCTGAAAGTATGCGGTTTTGAGGTATAGCAATTGATCACGCCGATAACCTTGCCCTTGACGGACAGAGGCACACATAACAATGAACTTAACCCCTCCTTCTTAGCGATATCCTTATGTTTGTACTCCTTTTCCCCGGCAACGTCTTTTACCGCAATAGGCCTATTCTCCTGGACCACTTTTCCGGCAATACCTTCCCCGATCTTAAGAGGCGGTTTTTTGTTATATTCTTCGCTGATACTCTGCGCCGCACGCACTATCAATTCGTTTGTATTCTCGTTAATCAACATCAAAGAGCAGATATTCGAACTCAAGACTTCCGCGGTTACCGCAACGATTAAACGCAAAATATCGTCCAGGTAAAGCTCCGAAGTAATAGCTTTGCTGATCTTGGATAGGGCCTTGATCTGTTCGTCGGATGATTTATGCATAGTAAACGGTTTGTACCTCTCGGTTGTTTCCTGATCCTGCCCGCTCAATAAAAAAGCGTTTTACGCCGAATAAACCGGCATAAAACGCCATCGTTTACTAAAAGAAATTCCTTTATCGCTTAGCTAAACTTTGCTAACCAAAGGTGCATTCCTTTTATTTTATTTCTGACGCTGAAATGAAAAGGACAACAAAAAAAGGCGTTTTTTCTAACGCCCTTGTCCCTTCTTCGCACAACGCCGTGCGCTTCCACTGATTGTTGAATTAAATGTAACATATCATTCTGGATTTGTCAAGTAGTTTCTGAAACTGAGTAGAATAGCGATTGACAGAATAAAATTCTTATGCTATGGTTCTTGAAAGAAAGGATGCCTGATGAATAAAAGAAAGATCGAATTATTCTTTAAATTCCATTGGATGGGGATACTTATCTCTGTCGTCTTGCTAATCATCGGGATTTCTTTTTTCTTCTTTTTGCGAAGCGCCATTCACGCCTGGATCACCTCTGAATCCTACGCCAAAAAAGCAATCCTTGCCCAATACGGGATCTTCTTCTATATATTCCTTGTCCTGCACCTGATCAGCCTTCCTTTAAGCGGCGCGCTATGGATATGGATCATGCGCGGCGGCCATATGCGGATGACTAAGATTAACAAGAAGGCAACTAAGGGACAGGATATCGATATTCATTGGGACGATGTCATCGGCATGGACGAGGCAAAACAAGAAGCCATGGAGGTGGTAAGCCTGGTAACGGACCGCGCGCAACTGCAGCGCATCGGAGGAAAAATACTGCGCGGGATTTTGATGATCGGCCCTCCTGGATGCGGAAAGACCTACCTTGCCAAGGCGATTGCCACCGAAGTACGGTTGCCGTTTATCCCTATGTCCGGCTCGGAATTCATTGAGATGTTCGTCGGAGTAGGCGCAAGCCGCATCCGTAAACTCTTTAAACAAGCCCGCAACCTGGCCTATGCCGAAGGCGGATGCATTATCTTTATTGACGAGCTTGACGCCGTGGGCGCGCAGCGCGCGGCAGACCGCGGCTTTGGCGGACAGACCGAATCAAACACCACCCTTAACCAACTGCTCATCGAGATGGACGGGCTTAAAGAAAAAGATTTCAATGTCATCGTCATCGGGGCCACCAATGCGCCGGAAGGATTTCTTGACCAGGCCCTGCTTCGCCCGGGCAGGTTCGACCGTAAGCTCTACGTGCATATGCCTAACCTGGATGAACGGGAGAAGCTTTTTGCCTATTATTTAAAAACGGTCAAATACGAGGATTCCATTGATATGGGGAAGTTAGCGCGCCTTACCGTGGGCAACAGTCCGGCGGATATCTCCAATCTCATCCGGGAAGCCGCATTAATAGCGGTAAGAAATAAAAAAGAAACGATCTCCATGAAAGAGATTGCCGAAGCCTATGACCGCGTGGAGATGGGGATCAAGCACAAGGTAGTCTTTAGCCAGTCTGAACGCGAGAAAGTCGCCTACCATGAATCAGGACATGCCATTGCGATGTACTTTTTTTCCCCTCATACCGATGTCTTTAAAGCGACCATTATGGCGCGGGGCGGGGCGTTAGGATTCGTGCGCCCGCAGCCGAGAGAAGAGATCCATATTAAGACCGGAGAACAATATCTGGGGGATATAAAAGTCTGCCTTGGTTCTTACGCCGCCGAACGGCTAAAACTGCATCTTACCACTTCAGGGGTCTCGCAAGATTTCACCCAAGCCATGAACATTGTCCACCGCATGGTCTGGGAGTTAGGGATGGGAAAGAGCGGCCTGGTCGGTAATTATAGCCTCCTGGAAAGAATGCCCTCCAACTACGGAGTATTCAGAGGAGATACCTCTTCGTTTGTTTCAGAGAAAGTCAAAGAACAGCTTAATAAAGAAGAACAAGAGATACTCCAGGAGTGCCTTAAGGATGTCGAAAACCTCCTGCAGAGAGAATCTGCGCTTCTTGACCGCTTTGCCCAAGAGCTCCTGGTGAAAGAAGAACTTGATTATGACGAGATTGATGCGATCTTTAAGGAATTCGGCAAGACCCGCCCTGCTCTTTAGTCTTCTGCTGTCTTTCTTTTCTTTAAGCTGCCAAAAAGAAATTCCTCCGACTTATAAAGAATCCGATATCCCCGAAGCCATAAAGAAGATCTGCCGGGAAGAATATTCTCTTCAGACAACCTGTTTCCGCACCCCCACTACCCTTTGGATATATGCACCCATGGAACAGATCCTCCATAAAGAATATGGGGTAAACGAAAGTAAGCTCTTTGATTCGGAAATGATCGATAAGCTCCGCAACATCCTTACTACCATCGGACGCGTGCTCTTAAGCGCAGATCAATCCCCTGAATTTTTTGCCCTTGCGGCAACCGACACCAATGTCGGGATACAATACACCATAATCGGAAACGTCTTGGACATGAAAAAATCCTATGCCGGGGCGCTTCCCTGGACTGAAACCAACCGACGCTATGTATTGAATTTAAAGGTAGCCCCGGAGTTGATTAGGGATAACGAGGGCGTGAATTTCAAACCGTACGATATTCTGTTCGAGGAGTTCTTGTCCGAGCAGATCGCTCAACGAAGCGGCGCTTTTTTTAATCAAGAAGAGATGAATAAATCCTTTAAAGTAGAAAAATCTAACGGGGCCTTCCGGGAGAACTCAATCGTCATAGAATATGCCATCACGCAGATCGCCGATCCGCCGCGCCCCCTCGATATCAAAAAGGAGATTTTGGATATCGCCACCTACTGTATCAAAAGTTACGAATTTTTTGATTTTGCGATGTTGGAACTTTCAGACCTGGTGCGGCAGGATAAGATATCTTTGAGTAATGCGGCGATCTGGGCAAGAACCCTCAAAGAGTGGTAATACGCACCTTCCTTCCCTCCAGCTTCAACTTTCCTTCCACATAAAGCCGTATTGCTTCAGGATAGAGGCGATGTTCGAGCTTATGCACCCGCTCCTCCAAGGATGCTAAGGTATCGTTTTCAAGGATCGCAAGTGTCTCTTGCAGAATGATCGGGCCGTGATCCATCTCTTCATCCACAAAATGGAGAGTAACTCCAGTTGCCTTTACGCCGTACTCAAAGGCATCTTTGATCCCCTGCGAACCCTTAAAAGAGGGAAGCAGTGCCGGATGGATATTCATGATTCTTCCTCTATAGGCATTGATTAAAGTCGACCCCAAGAGCCGCATAAAACCGGCAAGGACCACCAGGTCTACGCGATGTTCTTTCAATACCTCAATGATCCTGGCCTCAAAATCTTTTTTGGAAACAAAGTCTTCTCTTTTGACCA
>JAHISH010000227.1 GCA_018818365.1 Candidatus Omnitrophota bacterium
ATTATTTCAAAGAAGAAAGCGCTTTCGGTAGGCGCGGTAATCCTTAATCGTTTAGATATTCGGCTGCTGCAGAATAGCCAGGTATATGGTGGCCTTTCCGTGGCAGGAGACCAGACCAGCGCAGCAGCCGATAGATTTATACGAAGCAGTTCTCCTCTTAGTGTAAGGAATGCCTCTGGAACGCAGGCAATTCCTGTGCCCATGGTTTCAGTCTTTAGCAAGGGCAAGAAGATACAGCTTGCAGCAGTTGGTTATCGTACGTTTAAAGAAGCAATCCAGGCTTTGCGCAAGGCGATCGAAGTAACAAAGCAACCTCTTGAGGAGATTAGTGGAGCCGATGATATATCTTTACAAAAGACAATGGAGTTACTCAATAAGATTCTCAATGAGACGCAAGGGGCAGAGGGAGTCTTTATTATCTTGGATATGGACGCGGGGAGTCTACGAAGGGCAGATGGAAAATATTATTTAGGGGTAGATGCAGAACGTTTTGGGAGTGAAGCTGAAGAGGGATTCGTAAGGCATCAGCTGCTTTTAGAATTCTACCAGATATTAGCGACTGATTACGCGCGTCTTATTGTTATTACCAATGCGTTTGCGCAAGATGATCACGAGGCTTGGAAGGCAAGCAAGGATGCTTTAGGAGAAGTAACCCTGACGCTTCCGGAATCCTTCGAATTTATTCCTGAAGAGACAGTAGGGAATGAAGCAGGACCAATTGGGAATATATTGGAAGATACGGTCGCGTTTGCGGGAGAAGCCTTTTTGATGGATCCGCAAGTAAGAGTAGAGTTCAGGGTGCAGCGGGTAACTTTAGGCAGCCTGATGAAGCGCGCCAGCCTCTCTACTGCCGGCAAGGCGCAGTCCGCAGCATACCCACAAGGAAGCCTCAGGAGTATTTTGAAATATCTTCCTAAGCATACCGGTATGGGCACAAGCGGTTTCCGCGGCAGCGTGGATGATATGAGGGATTTTGAGCCGTATGCGATTAGCTCCGGATTCATTGGCTGGTTGATAAAGAGAAAACAACTTACCACTGATGCACAAGGAAGGCTTAATCCGGGACAATACTTGGTGTTGGCAGGAGATTTCCGGGATAGTACTCCGGAGTTTACTGCGGCAGCCATGCGTGCGATCACTGACGCGGGACTTAAGATAGATTATTTAGGTAATGTGGCTACTCCGACTATGGCGTATTATTGCCAGCTCACTGGGCGTGCCGGGATCATGATTACCGGCAGCCACACTGAAGGTAAATATAATGGATTAAAGCTTTACGATCTTGATGGAGAAGTGCTGAATGAAGCAGAGCCTGAGGATGAGGAATCCGATCGGACAGAGATAATGCAATCGGCAGAAGACGAACGTCAGCGTCTCTATAGCCAGCAGGCAGAAGAGTCATTGTTTGATGAGAATGGGTACTTTAAATCCGGAAATAAGCCGCGAGTTGAAGACATAGAAGTGAATGAAGAGGCAAGAAATGTGTATCTCAGGCGATATCAAGATGCGTTTGTCCGAAAGCCGCTTTCTGGTTACGCCGTCGTTTATTGGGTACAGTCTACGGTAGCGGCAAGTGACCATATTGCGATTTTAGAGTCTTTGGGAGCGAAGGTTATCCGTGTAGGAGAGCGTGGTAAGGCCTTTGTCGCGCTTGATACCGAGAATATGACTCCGGCCCACCTGACCTACCTTGAAGAACAAGTTGAGACCACTAAAGCACAATATCAGGCGCAGTCCCGTCAGGACGGGAAAGTAGCGATCACTATTGATGGAAGTGAATATGTGCTCTTAGGACTGGTTTCTTCGGATGGAGATGGAGATCGTTCGGTGATTGTTGACGAGAACGGAAGATTCTGGAGGGGAGATGTGACGGGAGCAATAGTGGCAGAGACTCTGGCGGCGGATATCTTCATTCAATCGCTGACCGGGAATCAGGATGTCAGGGATTATCTACCCGAAGCGCATCCGTCTGTGGTGGTGCGTGATTGTTCCGTAGGTTCTCCGTATCATGTCTTTGTAATGCGTTCCTTATTGCGTGAAGACTCCGGATTAAAACTTATTGCGCATGAAGTCAATGGAGGGACCTTTATCGGGCCGAACTTTACAATTGGGGATGTTTCTATAGAGCCGCTTATGACGCGGGATGCGATACTGCCGGAATTGATTGTATTTAAGCGCGCGTTGCGAGATAACCTTCCGATCTCTAAGCTTTTTGAAGGAAGACTTGATCACTATGCTGATTCTGCAGGATTGATTCATGAGATGCCGGTGCCGCCGGGGACAGAGCGTACCGGAAAACGCATTTTGGCGCGTTACACTCCAGACCCGCAATATAATGTCAAGGATGTACTTTTTGATGACGCACAAGAAACCCTTAAAGTCACGTTAAGAGGTAGAGGGGATGAGGTTATCCATAGTTATGCAAGTGAATTAGGGCAGTTACTTTTGAGTCTGCGTAAAGATATGCAGGGATTCTTTAACGCAGAACGGGGATTCGGAAATATTAGACGCATGGCATTTGGCGACCGTATCGATGATGGGATTGTGATGTGGGATGAGTATGACCGGTATCATGTGCGGCCTTCGGGGAATGCCCCTGAGACGCGCATTTATGTATACTCTTCGCAAGGTACTGAACGCGCGGTACAGATTGTGGCTTTGTGTGTTGAAGCAGGAGGGATATTGCAGGAGATGGAGCGCACGGTCTTAAGCGCTCAGGAGATATTCGATTATTTGGATATGGCGCAGGCATCTTCGCCGGCTAAAATCTTTGAAACATTTCGCGCAGCTCCTCATCCTTTTATTATACGTTGCGAGGTTATGGATTATGAATGGGGAGACCCGCATTATATTCCGAATTTGCTCGGGACTGAACCATCCGGTAAACCTCAGGCAGAATTGTGGATCGGCGCGCATCCCAAAGCCCCGGCAAAGGCAAAGATTCCTTTTGGTACGCGTACTTGTAAGATCCCCTTAGATCGATTAATTCGGGAAGTGCCAGATATAATCCTCGGGGACGTAGTTGCCTCCCGATTCCGTAGTGCCTTGCCGTATTTATTTAAAGTACTGACGGCTGCGACAGCCCTTTCGATTCAAGCCCATCCCAATAAAGCACAGGCAGAAGAAGGATTTGCCCGTGAGAATGCTGCGGGGATTGAAGTTTCTGCAGGAAATCGTAGCTACAAAGACGATAACCATAAACCGGAGATTATCTGCGCCTTGACGCCCTTCTGGGCATTAAACGGATTTAGAAATATCGAACAGATAATACAGTCATTGGTCACATTTGATATTCCGCAGATAAAGACTGAGCTTGGATCTTTCATTGATGATTTAAGGATGGCAGGATATGATGCGCAAACGCGTAGAGAAGCGTTAAGGAAATTCTATGCCGGTTTAATGAATAAGGTTGAGGTGTTAAAGAAAGCGCAGGCAGCAAAAGATCAGGCAGCGGTTGATGCTACGCAAGCGGCAATTACACCGATAATTACGCATGTAGTAGAGAGATCCCGAGAGGCAGTCATTAGATTATTAGAATTACCCGATACAAGAGATACCCAGGAACTTATCCGGCAAGCGCAGAGACAAGGAAAGATCAATGTCCTCAAGCGCGAGCTCTGGGCATTACGATTAAATGAATTGTACCCTAATGATATGGGTGTCTTGTCCGTCTACCTGCTTAATCTGGTGCGATTGGAACCCGGACAAGCAATGTACCTTCCTGCCGGAGAACTCCATGCCTATTTAGGAAAGCTTAATCCTCAAGAAACTAACGAAGGCGCGGGGATTGAGTTGATGGCAAATTCCGATAATGTCCTGCGCGGCGGTCTCACCCCCAAGCATGTCGATGTGCCCGAGTTACTCAAAACCCTTACCTTTAATAGCGGCGATGCTGCTATTCTTACCCCTGAAGAGATTTCTGAATTAGAAGGCGTCTATGGAACGGATTCTCCCGAATTTCAATTAAGTGCGATTACTCTGACGCGCCAAACCAATTATATAAGTGCTCGTGGGCATAGTGCCGATGCGCTTCTGGTAGTGGAGGGAAGTATTAAGCTTATCGATGCCAAGCGGAGTATCTTGGAGCTTAAAAAAGGAGAGACTGCAATTATCCCGGCAGGCGTGGGGCAGTACGCTATTAAGACAAAAGATGAACGCGCACGAATCTTCAAAGCAAGCGTGCCGGTGGGCGCAGATGCTTCCAGCCCTCTCGGGGCATTAGTTAAGATTTCATTGATGATTCGGCTGCTGCATAATAGCACGATTGGGGATCTTTCCGTGGCAGGAGACCAAATCAATGCAGGAACCGATAGAATTTTAAGGACTAGTTCACCGGTAGATGTTCCGCGGTTATTGCCGAGTGAGTTAGCAGAAGTAATTAATAGGCGGGAAACGGGCATTTACGATGCCATAGCCACCTCTTGGAGGCATAAAATGTCAGTAGGAAGTATCTTTAAATATACTCTCTCCGACCTTAAACGCAAAGAGGTCGGAAGATTAGCGGCGATGTTTAATCCTCGGCGGGTCGGCAAACGCCCGGCTCAGATGGAGACTTCTTCTTTGTCCCAGCCATTTGACGC
>JAHISH010000228.1 GCA_018818365.1 Candidatus Omnitrophota bacterium
ATCCGTCACCTCTGCCCTGGTTGGACGCGGATTCTCAGTCATACTCTCCAGCATTTGGGTGGCGGTAATCACGAACTTTCCCGCATGATTACACTTCCTGATGATCTCTTTCTGCACAATGGGGATTTCATAAAGCGGCAACGACACCCCCATATCTCCCCGCGCGATCATGATACCGTCACTTGCCCTTAGGATGCGGTCGATATTACGGATGCCTTCGCGGTTTTCGATCTTGGCAATAATGCGGCACTGGGGCAACGCGCGGCTGATTATTTTGCGTATTAGTAGAATATCATCCTGATCCCTGACAAACGATTGGGCGATATAATCGACTCCCTGCGCGATGCCGAAATTAAGGTCAAGCCGGTCTTTTGCGCTTAATGGCGAAAATTTCAAATTTACCCCGGGGATATTGACCCCCTTATGCTCCTTAAGGATTCCTCCGACGACAATCTCTGCGCTGAGCGTATCCCTACGGGTGCTTCTCACCACCAGGTCAATGTTCCCGTCGTCAATAAAGATATGGCTTCCTTTCTTAATATCCCGCAGGTCTTGGCCATAATCAAAAGGGATTATCTCTTTGGTTCCCGGTATCGGCCGATTCGTTAAAAGGATCTTTTGTTTACGCCGTAATTCAATGGTCTTGGTGTTTTTAAAGGTGCCGATGCGGATGCGGTGCCCCTCCAGGTCCTGCAGGATACGGATATGGCGGCGGTATTTCTTATTCAATATCCTGATTGTCTTGATACGCCGCAGGTGGTCTGCGTGGGTGCCGTGGGAGAAATTCAGGCGCACCACATCCATCCCAAAGCGCATCATAGTGCGCACGACCGTAACTGAATCGCTGGCTGGTCCTAAGGTACAAACTATTTTTGTCTTATACATGGGAAGTTTTCACGAAGCGCTCATGCGGCCGGTTAGACTACACCTGATACGCGCTAAAATCAGGTTTGATCTCATCCAGGATAGTGCTTGAAAGCTGAAGGGGGATATAAAAAGCGGAACAATTCAATTTCACTAATGCGTTACCCGCCGCATCATTCTTGATAACCTCATATATTTTGGAGAAGACATGGTCGTTGACGATACGGATATCATTGTATATCGCCGCAAGGCCCTTCAGGTCCCAGTCGGGATCCTTGCCCTGCCGTTGCAAAAAGAACTGCGCCAGTAAATACATGGTTACCACGCGATAGGTAGCCTCCTGGAGCGTGCCAAAAGGAAGGTGAAAACGGACCAAAGGCTTGAGTTTCTCAAGAACAGGGCATCCCGTCGTCACCATATAGATGCCGAGCAAAGAACTCAATCCCTCCTGCAACAAAGTATGCTTGCGGAATTCTCTTTGTTTACTTTCAATCAAGAGATCAATCTCCTCGATAGACTCCCGGTCCTTAAAATAATCAACCACTTCATAGATTCCCGTCGCGATAGGACAAAATTCGTGTTTCGTTTTATCGAGTGGGCAATGGGGACATTGAAAGTCTTGAAGCTTTGCCCATGGGGAGGGGGTCTTCTCTTCTGCGCAGATCAAACGCAGGGTAGCCTGCTCCAGTGCGATAGGAAATACCTTCTTGGTACCGTTACCGAAAGTAAAGGTATATCGTAACGTAATTACTTTATCGTTTACACTGTCTTTACCCGCCATAGTAAATGCCTTTCTAACTGCTCTGCGCGATGAGCAATTTCGAAACCAGGATAAGTTCCAGATATAAGAAATCGAATGGCTTCAGCGCATAGCCGTACGCGCCCAGCTCCAATGCCTTCTTGACCTTTTCGTCATCCTGGTCCGCGGTGACCATCAACACGCCTAACTGGGGATCGATCTTTAAAAGCCTCTGCAGCGTCTCCAAGCCATCTATTCCCGGCATATTCATATCCAGGAGAACCGCGGAGAATTTCTGGGCCTGTGCGATCTCCACGGCCTTCTCTCCATTCTCCGCTTCTTGTACCTTATAGCCTTTTGATTCAAGGAACTTTCTCAAGACCATACGGATTGCGGCTTCGTCATCGACCAAAAGGATCAGCTTTTCTTTCCGCGATGAGGGCTCTTGGAAGAGGCGTTCCTTGGCATTGACGATCTTGACAATTCGATCCGCAATCTGAGGAATACCCAGGGATTTACTTAAAACCTCATTGGCTCCCGCGGCCCGCGCCTCCCGTTCCTTCTCATCGGTCATCAACCCCGAATAGATGACCACCGGGACCTTGCTTTGGTGCTCCCGGATCTTCTTTAAGACCGAGATGCCGGAATCCTGCGCCAGGTTAATATCCAAAAGGATGAGGTCAAACTGTTGGGCATAAATATGCTCAAACGCCTGTTCGGCGGTAGGCACGGTAATAACCTCAAACCCTTTCATCTTGAGGGTGCCGCGTAAAAGCTCCCTGAGATTGACTTCATCGTCAACTACGAGAATTTTTCCCATATAAAGCTCCTTACTTCTTGGAAAAGTAAATCGAAACCTTCACGGGGGTATAATTCGGCACTCCCTGGAGAGAATTCGTACCGGTGAAATTAGCAAAGACCCCCTCGATTGCCTGGACCTGCTCGATCAGTTTTTCTATTTTCTCTTTTGCGATCTTTAAAAGGACGAACCCCGGGACCTTATATTCAACAGACCCCCCTAATCCGCTTGCCACGCTGATAACGGCATCCTCTTTAGAGGTAAGGCTGGCCACGTGAGCGTGAAGCGTATTCGAAGATGCACCTCCCGCACTCTCAAGTGATACTAATGCCGCGCCTTGGCTTGCCTCTTCTTCCGACTCAACGGCCGCTTCCCGAAAACTTTTATTTTCAAGATAAATTACCACTCGGTTTTCCCCTGACAGAGTTCCCCCCCCATAGTTGCGCAAGGTCGCAAACATCTCGATCACCGAAACCATTCGTTCTATCTCTTCATCGCTGGCTTTAAAGACAAGTATATCGGAAGTCTGGCAATCCAGTTCAATGCCTAACTCGCGCAAGGCCTCAAGTAATTTGGTTATCTGCGCCTGCGAGGTGTACCCGTAATGATAGTGCAATGCCGATTCTGCAAGGGCAGAACCGGTTTCTCTTGCCGGAATACTCCGCGATGTATCCGACTCCTGCCTTCCCGAATCCTCCCTGACCTCGACTATCGCCCTTGTCTCTATCGTGGGGGCATTATCGCTAAACGGCCTTGGTTGGTAGGAGTATGAAGAAGATTCTTCAATCTTCGGAGACGACGATTCCGCAAGAAGGGCTTTTTTCTTCTCCTCTTCTTCTTTGGCTTTGTTGAGTTTTACGAAGTAACTACCAATGAATAAGGATATCCCCAGACAAACCAATACGGTCACTACCACCGCGGTCTTCTTCTGTCCCATGGTCACTTTTGACGCAGGAGCAACTTTTTCTGCCTCTTTGAACTTATAGAGAATTGTCTCGGTCAAATCCGCAGGCACTTTGACATTACGCAATTCCCAAAGCTGATTCGAGAAAGCACCCAGGGAGCTTACGTACGCCGTGCATTGAGGGCAAGAATCCAGGTGACTCACAAAATCCTGAAATTCATCATCGGAGAGTAGATCATCCAGAAAGGGCTTTATTTTCTCCTTAATATAGCTACAGGATATGTTCGGATTATCGGGCATGTTCAATAATCTCCTTGATTGCCTCTCTGAGATTGTTACGCATGCGCGCGATCTTAAGCCTGACCTCGTTCTCAGAAAGATGCATTACAATACCGATACCCTTATAGGTAAGGTGAAGTTGATCGCGCAACAACAGAACCACCTTCTCCTCAAACGCAAGTGCCTGCAGAGCCCTTTTGGTGATCAAGAGAGGCATCTTTTTTGCGGGAGGCAAATCGATAAAATCGGATTCATCAAGGCAAGGGATGCTCTTAAGGCTCTGACACTTCTGGATCGCAGTACTCAAAAGAGTGGAGTAGAATGTTTCTTCGTCTTCCTCAAAGGGGATCAAACGAAAGGCCTCGACGAAACTAAAAACCACCACCTCATAGGCCTGATCGGGATTGCCCCAGACCAGATAAATCACTAAGGCATATACTTTTTTAAGATAACGCGCAAGCAGTGACTTTGCGCACAGCTCTTGGTTTTCCGTCATAATGGCTCTTTAACCTTGCTTCTATACTATCAAGATAAAACCATCCTACTACTTCCAAAAAGATTACGCAAGAAAAAATTAGTGTATCGGCAATACGAATATCCTCATCAGCAAACCGCCGACACCCGCGAAGATGCAATTAAAGAAAAAATCAAAAGCCCCAATGCGTTTTCGCATCCGCAAGTCTACGAAAAATAAAATCAAGAACAAAAGGAAAAACCTGGCTGGGGAGAAACAAAATACCGCCATCATCACCCCTCGCTCAAAGAAGCCATAATTTATCATCCTCGCGGTCTCTTTTCCGGCCAGAGACGGCAAATAACTCCTCTTGAAGGTATCCCAGAAATAGGTACCGGCAAACGTCACGGCCAGATACGCCGCCACAAAGATAACCGCTTTCGTATCATTATATACGGGGCACCACGTGTGAGAAGGACCGGGGGCGCGCCAACTGAAATCGAATAAGAGCACTACGCACAATACGACGACGTGCATCAGCTGGTCAACAATAAAAGCCACGAAACAGGGAACTTTTTTATCAAAAACGTTGGCCTTGAACCGATCGATAAAAACATGGGAGGCGCTGAAGAACACAATCAGGCCCCACATCCACGCATGGGATAAAAAAGGCCACGAAA
>JAHISH010000229.1 GCA_018818365.1 Candidatus Omnitrophota bacterium
CAACTCCTTATCATTAAACGAAGATATTTTTTCCGACTTTTCCATAGAAAAAACAACCCTGCCTTCGGTATTAACCAACAGCATATTGTCATAACCGAACAGGTTCTGATAATACATCAACATGGGTTTAAATTCGGTGATGACCGCGAGAAAACCATTTGAATTCTCTTTTACGGTCGCAAAGGTATTAACTGATTTCTCTATAGCGTCAATAAACGCAGCCGAATAAGAAAGCGTTGAACCGTCCTCTTTCTTTTTGAGCAAGTATTGCTCAATCCGGCTTGCCCGATTATCCGCTACTACCTGCAGACTATCTTTGATCTCTTCCCTAAGCGCTTCACTGGAGATGGTATAGCTGATAAAGATAGCGACCGTCAAGGGAATAGAGGAAATAATCAGAAACCAGAAAATGAATTTTGAGGTTATGGTATGCCCTTTATGAAATTGCATGTCTGCATATTCCTATTACGTTTGCGTTCCGAAGTTCAACTTATAGTATGGTACCGGGTAATTTCTGTCAAGGAAATTTGCATCTCTCCTATTATTTTAAATGAAAGACCGCAAGCCGATGCAAATAAGCCTATGCCGATGAAGAAACACCACACTCACCGCGCAATGTCTCTTTTGAGATACCTACATCAATGATATCCCAAGGAAGCGTACTCTCTAAAGGGATCTGGCGCAGGTAGAATTCCGGATCGATTCCCTCCTCTTCAAATGCCTTCTGCCATATACCAAACTGGAAATGATTGCTCCAGGCATCAAAACGCGCTCCTGCCTGATGCGCGCGTAAGATTACTTCGCTTAATCTGCGGTCTCCGCGTGAAAGCACCCCTTCCAAGAAGCTCATCGGGGGATTATGAAAACTAAATTGGAGCTTCCTATATTTATTCTTCATGCGCACATAGCTCTGTTTTTCCTTAATCCGCTGAAGAGATTCCATCGCAGACCACTGTAGGCTCGTATGCGGCTTAGGGATGAGAGTAGAAAGACTGACATTAACCAGTGCGCCCCCTTTACCGAATTGCTTACGCGCCTCTGAAGCGCGCAAAGAGAAATCAACAATTGCCTCTAGATCTGCCTCCTCTTCAAAAGGAAAACCGATCATAAAATAAAGTTTAATATGCTGATACCCTGCCGCATAGGCCTTTGTCAACGCCTGAAAGAACTCTTCCTCGATAAAATCTTTTGCAAGCAATTCCCGTAACCGCACCGTACCGGCTTCAGGCGCAAAGGTAAGCCCCGCTTTGCGGATACGCGCCATTACCGAAGACAATCCACCCACCAGCGACTTTGCTTTTAACGACGGCAGGGAAATCCCCACCGCGCGCTCTTGAAAACGATCCACCAATTGGCGCAAGAGTTCTTCGATATGCGTATAATCGCTCATTGAGAGCCCTCCCACGGCAATCTCCTCGTACCCGGTGCATTGGTATGCCTCTTCTGCCAAACGCAGTACTTCCTGGGGGGCTCGTTGTCGATAAGGAAAATACTGGGAACGCGCCTGACAAAAAACACAGCGGTTAGGGCAGCCTCGGGTAACCTCCAAGAATATACGGTCATGGACTATCTGGATATACGGCACCAGCCACGAAACCGGAAAATAGGAAGCATTGAGATCCTTCACGAAACGCTTCTTTACTTTCGCCGGAATATTTTCTCTGAGAGGCTGGTACTCGGCGATTCGGCCTTCAGACGTATAACGCACCTGGTATAAAGAAGGAACGTAGACCCCCTCGACCTTGGCACAATACAAAAGAAGATCCTCTTTGCTCAGCGTACCCGCGCGATACGCTTCTTTATGCTGCTGGTAGATTCGGAGTAATTCCACTATTGCTTCTTCCGCCTCTCCAATGATAAACAGATCGAAAAACGCATGCAGTGGCTCAGGGTTCATCACGCAAGGCCCCCCGCCGATAACCAAAGGATGCTGGTTTGTGCGCTGCAACGCATTCAAAGGGATATCTGCTAACTCCAGCATCCGCAACACATTCGTATAACACAATTCATACCCAAGAGAAAAACCGAGAATATCAAACGCCCCTAACGGCCTTTTGGTCTCCAGAGAAAAAAGCTTCTCACGACCCTTGCGCAACTGTTCTTCCATATCAGTCTCGGGACAGAAGACCCTTTCACAGGAAACCCCCTGAAGGCTATTGAGTATCCCATAAAGGATACGGATCCCCAGATTACTCATCCCTATTTCGTATACATCGGGAAAGGCAAGAACGCACTGCAGAGGCGCCCGGCAAAAATCCTTACCGGGAATATTCCATTCCTGGCCGATATAACGGCCGGGTTTGTTAACGTTTTCTAAAAGTTCTTCCCACATACTATCCTTTTTCCCCCCGCAATGCTAAAACATCGTCTTGCGACGGTCAATGCTCGATAATATTCCTAAAGAAATAAATGTCACCACCACAGAAGACCCTCCGTAACTCATAAGCGGTAACGGCACTCCTACCACCGGCGCCAACCCCATGGTCATCGCGATATTCACAAAGATCTGTAAGCCCAACATCACTGAAATCCCCAACGCCAAGAGCCTGCCGAATTGGTCTCTGGTCCTACGGGCAATGACGATCCCCTGTCGCACCAAAAGAAAATACAAAACGAACAAAAACATCCCGCCGATAAATCCCCACTCTTCGCCGAACGTCGCGAAAATGAAATCGGTATGCGCCTCAGGGAGAAAATGCAATTGACTCTGTGTTCCCCCTAACCATCCTTTTCCCCAAAGCCCGCCCGAACCAATAGCAATCTTTGATTGAATAATAGTATATCCTGCACCCAAAGGATCGATATTGGGATTTAAAAACACCATCAACCGCTCTTTCTGGTAATCCCGCAACATCTGCCAAAGAAAAGGGATCGGCACTAAAAGAATCACAAGGAGCACGATACAATACCGTATCTTTATTTTTGCCAGATAGACCATCGCAATAAACGTAAAAAGTACCATCAATCCACTCCCTAAATCAGGCTGTTCGATAATCATGCTCATCGGAATTCCCACAAAGAACAAAGGAAGCAAAACCCCTCGAAACATCCCTAACCGTGAGGAGATCAACCCGATATCATCGATAGACTTCCGGCTGAAGTACCGCGCCAAAAAAACTACCACGCTTAATTTTACCAGTTCAGACGGCTGAAAATTAAACCAGAGAAGCCGCAGCCAGCGCTGCGCCCCCAAACGCACAATCCCAAGAATAAATACCAGCAATAAACAAACCATCGCCACACCGAAAAGGACATAGGTCCAATCCCAAAGGGGACGATAATTTACAAAAGAAATAATCAAAAAACAGACCAAACCGATAATAACCCAGAGGATCTGACGTTGATACGTCAATTGCCAAAGACTCCCCTCCTTCTGATAAGTCCCGCTATAAATGGAGATAATGCCCAAGCCGGCAATAATAAGAGCTATCACCAGGATCATCAAAAATGAACTTTTCATAGAAACTTCCCTGAGATTACCCCTTCCAATACGTGCCGGGCTACCACACATGCCAGATGTCCGGAGCCTGCGTTCTCTAAAAACACACAGATGACATACCGCGATTCTTCATAGGGGAAAAAACCGACGAACCACGCATGCGATTGCCCTCCCGGAGCTTGTGCGGTTCCGGTCTTACCCGCAACGGTTAAAGCCAGGCCCGATAACACATGCCCCGTGCCGGTAGATTCACTGACCACCCCGCGTAACCCCTGACGAATATACTCAATCGTTTCCGGATTTAACGCAACAGACGTATTCTTCTTTTCCGGGGTAATCGCCTTCGCGTCTATCGCCTTAACAATCATAGGAGTCACCAAGGCTCCCTTATTGGCAAATACCGCCATCATCCGTACCATCTGTAAAGGGGTTACCAAAAGATACCCTTGGCCAATACTGAAGTTTGCCGTATCTCCGTCAAACCATTTCTTAAACTTATTCACTTGTTTCCAGAACGGCGAAGGGACAAAGCCGCTTGATTCATACGGCAACTGACAACCTGTCGGCTTACCCAATCCGAACCTTACCGCATTATCGTATATTCCGCTTCCCGTAAGGAGTAATCCCGTCCGATAGAAGAACACATTGCAAGAATGCGTAAGCGCCGCAATGATATCCTGTGAATGATGGATACTCGAACACGGAAATTTTCGGTCACCGACAAGAGTCCCCCCCTCACAAAGAAAACGAGTATTCTTTGTAATCTTTCCCCGTTCCAATGCCGCCGCACCAACTACCGCCTTAAAGATAGACCCTGGAGGATACATCCCGCTGATTGCTCTATTTAACAACGGCGCATTCGGATCATTAAACATATCGGGGATCGCCATAGGATCAAGCCTATCCACAAAAATCGAAGGTTCAAACCCGGGGACATTGGCCATCGCCAGGATTTCGCCGTTATAGGCATCCATTATAATAATAGTTCCTTTCTGCTGCGCAAGATTATCTTCGGCAACTTTCTGTATTCCCGCATCAATGGTCAGCTGAATATCCCTGCCATTCGTAGGAAGCCTGAATCCTACGGTACGGCTGATCTTTCCGCGATGATCGACTTCGAAAGAAAAACCCCCCTCTTCTTGCCGAAGATAGTAATCGTATTTTTCTTCGATCCCTCCAAAACCCACGATATCTTTAGTCTTATACCCGTACGGCTCCAGCTGTGTCAGGCGCCAATGGTCGATCTCATTCACATAGCCCAACACATGACAGGCCAGCTTCCCAAACGGATACGTACGCTGCGGATTAGGCTGAATAAAAATACTGGGGATATCCGTTTTAAGCTGCGCCAATGCAATCGCGGTGGTAAGCGTAAGGCTTTTTACCAGCCTTACCGGCAACGAAGAAGAAATAAAGTTTCTTCTAAAGTTGATTCTCAGACGCGCAAGATCGGTGCCCAGAACCCCTGCAATCGAGCTCAGCGTCGATTCAGTCTCATTCTTTGACTGCGGCAGAAGCAACAGGTCATAGGAGAGTTTATTATCGGCAATAACCACTCCGTGGCGGTCAAAGATCCTTCCACGCGCTCCCGGCTGAGGAAGCAGCCGTATGCAATTTTTGTAGCTTAGTTCTCGAAATTCTTCTCCCTGCATGACACTTAAAGAAAAAAATCGGGTGCTTAAGGTCAAGAATAAACACACAAAAAGTCCGATAACTAAATTAACTCTCATTGTTCTTACGGAAAGAAAACATCGGCAGGCGTATCTTCCACGACAGAGTAAGCGACATTCGAGAAAAACGAATTACGTTCGGGAGAAGAAGCAATGAATAGAGTGTCTGTACCGCAATCATGCTTAAGAAACGCGGCCAGGGAATCGCGGTCCCTCGTAACACAGATATGCTCCCCGTAATGACTGCATTCAATACCAGAATAATCGCCATTACCCCCACACGCAACCGATCCGTCTCGATAGCAATATGGCGGTTAAGATAGCGCACGCAGAAACTCCACGCCACAAATAACCCCGTATGTAAGCCAAAGCCAGAAAGGCTTAAGACATCTTTCAATACTCCCGCAAAGATACTCAAAAATAAACTTACCGGCCACACAAAGAGAAAATGAGAAATACCTCCCATTACTAAAAGCAAGTCTGGTCCTGCCCCGTAAACCTTAAGGTAAGGAAAAATACCTGCCTGCAGTATTGCGCAGGCCACGATCAGGAGTAGATACCGTATTATTTTCATGCCAGAATGTTATTGACTTACCACTAAGACCTCTTCGATATTAGAGAGATTTACCGCAGGCTCAACCACCGCATACCTACTTAAACCGGAAAATTCAGTTCCCAACTCGATCACCTTCCCAATCAAGATGCCTTTAGGATATTTCCCATTCAATCCTGAAGTAATAATAGTATCGCCGACTTCAATATCTGCGCCCTGAGGAAGATATTTCATCGTAAGATACCCTCCGAGAGTACCGGTAATCAATCCTTCTTGACGGCTGCGTTCCACCATCGAAGAGACCCCTAAATTCGGATCGCTAATCAACATGATCTTGCTGGCACCGGAGACTGTCTCCATAACCCTTCCCGCCAACCCCCGGTAGGTCACAACCGGCATACCGACTTTTATGCCGCGTGCGCTTCCCCTATCGATAATAATCCCCGAAGACCACGTATCAAGAGGATGCGCGATCACCTTGGAGGCAATCATACGTCCCTCAGACGCATCTTTAAGCGAAAGAAGAACCCGCAAACGATTGTTTTCGCGCCTATTCTCTTCTAACGCAAGCACCTGCTGTTGTAAAAGGCCGTTCTCTCTTTCGAGACGCTGGTATTCTTGATAATAATGGTGGAAGAAAAAGAGTGCGCCTGCTTCTCGACGGATTCCACGCACTAATAGAAACGGATGTTTTAACGCATGCAGGAACAGAGTGCGCGTAAGAGGTTGCGAGAAATCAAAGACTGCCCACGCACCCAGCCAAATCAGGATGATCCACGCTACACGCTTTTTTCTTTTGGATAACTGCAGATTCACGAAAGGACCTTCTACCGCGCTGACCTTGTGTTTTTTCTATTCTATCGGGCACCTTGCCGCATTCGGTAGGGGCGACAGTCGAGGCGCTCGTATGCCGACCAGCGAGATTTAGGTATGCATCTCAGACTTTATAGAAACAGTGACTCTCTTCAAATAGCGCATTTCATTAAGTACTATACCGGTGCCATTAACCACTGCGGTAAGAGGATCATCAGCGATATGCACCGGCAGCCCGGTCTCTTCAGCAATAAGCCTGTCAAGACCTCTTAAAAGGGCACCTCCGCCTGCCATCACCATACCATTCTGGATTAAATCTGAGGCTAGTTCCGGAGGAGTGCGCTCGAGAGAAATTTTGGTCACCTCTAAAATCGCCCGCAAAGGCTCCTGCAAAGATTCCCTGACCTCTTCGGAAGTAATGGTGACCGTCTTTGGCAACCCTGCGACTAAATCACGCCCTCGTACTTCCATGGAGACCTCTTCTTCAAGCGGATACGCCGAACCGATCTTGATCTTAATCTCTTCGGCCGTACGCTCACCGACCATTAGATTGTACGTTTTCTTAAGATACTCAACAATTGCTTCGTCCATCTCGTCTCCGCCGATACGGATGGATTTAGAAAATACAATACCCGCCAGAGAGATCACTGCCAACTCCGTGGTGCCTCCTCCGATATCAATGATCATATTGCCTATCGGCTCTTGTATCGGCAGCCCCACGCCGATCGCCGCAGCTACCGGTTCTTCGATAAGATACACCTCTCGCGCGCCGGCCCTCTCTGCTGAATCTTTCACCGCCCGCTTTTCTACTTCCGTAATACCGGAAGGAATGGCAATCAATATC
>JAHISH010000230.1 GCA_018818365.1 Candidatus Omnitrophota bacterium
CAGACGTCGGACCAGACCAATGGGATGTTTTACCAATTACGACAGCGTAAGCCGTATCGTTTACGCGATTTTTAACCGTCTGAACTCCAAATGGCAAGAGAAACCTTTAACACAATTTACACAATTTATTTGACATTACCATGCGGAAGGCAATCACCGCCCCTTCAGCAGCCCCGGCAAGAGCTTTTCATAAAGAGCGGCTTTCGCGTATCTGCGGCAGAGGTACGCCAGGAACATAGGAGATTTTCTATTTAAGAATTCCGGGTAATCCGCAGGCCGCCTTTTAAAACGGCTCTCCCAGGCCGCCCAATCCTCTAATATCGTAGAGATCTTTACTCCTGCGTTTTTCTTAAAGGCGAAAAGCGTCTTCTGGAAGAACTGGCTATCATAAAGCCGGTCCATAGCATAAGAGAATTTCTCTATTTTCTTCACCTCGGCTTCGTTCATGGCATTGCTTTTATATGCATAATACGGCGGGCGATGATCATACTCGATGCCGAAATCCGCTGCTTCTTCCCGCAAAGCCGTACCCGCAAGCACCGCCAGTCGGAAGATCACCACTTTTGCCGGATGCAGCGAGTACAGCCAGTCGAGTGAATTCTTCAAGCCTTCATAACTCTGATAAGGCAACACGTCTATGAGTTGTATTTCATAATAGAGTTTTAATTTATTTAAGGCGCGGATTCCTTTTCTGAACCTTGCTTTATCAAGCGTCCGGTTGATCGCCTTCAGGGTCCTGGGGTTTGTGCTCTGGATGCCGATCTCGATATTATAGGCATTGGCCTGACAGAGAAGCCGCGCCATCTCTTCATCCACTAGTTCTGTTTTTAGCTCCACGTGCAGATTGCTCCCCCGGTTATAGCGTATAAACATCTTCAAAATCTTCTTTGCCCTTTGGGGATTGGAATTAAAAGTGGCGTCCATCAGGTATACTTCATGGGGCTTATGGGAAAGAATAAGCCTAAGCTCTTTCTCTACCCGGCTCAAGGGGAAATACCTTACGTAAGGGAAATTCTTATGGTAATAGCAATATCCGCAGCGAAAAGAACACCCGCGCATAGTCTCTAAGGGCACGTCCTTGATAGATTTATCCTTGAGGTCTACTAATCCATTCAGGTAGGGCGACGGGACCTTCCCGACATTGCGCAAGAGCGGCCTATCCGCAGTATTGACTATTTTTTTATCTTTGCGGAATGAGATTCCGCGTATTTGATCCGGACCCGCCTGGATGAATTGCGCAAAACTCTCCTCGCCTTCGCCTCTGACCACCGCGTCAACTGCTTTTTCTTGAGCCAATATTTCTTCTGCGCGCGGGCTTACTTCCGGCCCGCCTAAAATGATCTTTACCCCCGGGCGTATCTCTTTTAGGCGGCGGCAGATATGGAGAGTTTTTTTGATGTTCCAGAGATAGCAGGAAAATCCGATTACCTGCGCTTTGGCTTCAATGATCTTTCTTAAAATGGCGGGAACACTTTGGTTCTCGGTAAAACAGTGAATGGATACTTCGAATGAGGGGTTACTCTTTAGAATATAGCCCTTTAAATAATAAAGGGAAAGTTGAATGTCCGTGCCTGATTCCAGGCAGACCGAAGAAAGTAATATTTTCATTACGGGGCGGCTTATTCGTCCCCAAGAACTAGATTTTTAAGACCCGTTGCGATTTCCATTAGACCTATCGTTACACTTTTACTACTTGCTTCTTGAAAATATCTTTGCATTTAAGGCATACTATTAATCGTTCCCTTTTTTCCTTTATTATAGCAAAGATTGTTTTTAGATAATTGTGCTGCAATTTCTCTCCACATCTCATACAGCTGTTCATCTTGAACCTCCCGTTTAGAGTGTATCCTTCTGTTTGGAACCCATTAATCCTAAAAAGACAATACCTTATAAGAAACAAAAAGACCCAGATCCTTAAGGACTCGGGTCTTGATCTTGACCTACATAAATACTGTTGAGTTTTCGAGGAATGCCCTTAGATACTACTTAAACGTGTTTCTCTTTTTAGTATACCCTTTAATATGCATCTGTCAAGCCCTATATCCCCTTGATTCACTGCGCGCGCTATTGCGCATCATACTTTGTGCGATATCCCGGATTTTCATCAGGCCGCAATTTATTAGGATAGTTCCAATCTGTTTTGATATCTACCATGACGGTCTTTAATTTCTTAAACACTTCATATGGCTTTTCTACGGCAATAAAATCATCCGTAAGGCTGCTTCCATTGCGGGTAACCTTTCCCGCTGAAATGCGTACCGTGCCTACGCCCCACATATTTTCTAACGGACGAGGAGCTTCATTGTAGCCAGCACAAACTTCTTGCCGTTACATTTATTTAGAAGTATACTTTCCCCTATGAAGAAACCGCATAATCTTATCCTGCTTATAGTAAGCATTCTCTTTAGCGTATTGATAATAGAAGCTCTCTTACGTATCTTTGACCTTCAACCCACCTACTCATTCAAAAAAGGACTCTTCGTTGAAGATGCGCGCTACGGCTACCGCTTTGCTTCTTCAGTAACTAAATCCCATTCCCAATTAGACTATCGCTATACCATTACTACCCATTCATTGGGTTTTAGAGGAAAAGCGCCAAACTATACCGCAAAATACAAGGTCCTGGTTCTGGGAGATTCTATTGGGATGGG